>DASPXQ010000135.1:0-9362 GCA_035637195.1 Thermoplasmata archaeon
TTCTCCCACAAAGATGACATCTCGAAGAACCGTTCTCACCTCACGTTCATCCTCGAGGACGAAGGTCCGGTCGCGGAGATCTTGAGCTCGATCACGTCGCAGGGTGCGAAGGTCCACTCGCTGCAGAAGTCCGAGCCGACCTTGGAGGACGTCTTCATCAGCATGGTCGGGAGGGGACTCGACTGAGCGTCGCGACCGAGCGAAGGACGGACCTCCGATACCGGGTCGGGCTGAACCTCCGAGCCGTCGTGGGCCGTTCCTATCCACGGATCGTCGGCGCGAACCGCGAACCGTCCTGGATCTTCTTCGAGGCCCTCCTCCCGCTCCTCGGGATCGCCGCGTACGTCTTCATCTACCAGTTCTTCGGGAGCCAAGCGAGTGCGGCAATCCTCGGAAATCCTCCGATGTGCGGGGACCATGTCTGCGCGGATTTGACGGAGCAGAATCAATACCTGGCCGCCGTCAGCGCCAACACGAACGCGCTCGTGGCGTCCGTCGTCCTCGGCGGCACGATGGTCGCGTTCTGGTTGAACGTCCTCTGGTCTATGGCGAGCCAACTCTACTGGGAGAAGGAGATCGGGAATCTCCAGCTCTACATGATGGCGCCGATGAACCGCATGGCTCTGCTCGGGGGCATGGCCGTCGGCGGGATGGTTATGACGTCGATGCGGGCCGTCTCGACCCTGATCGCCGGCGTGTTCGTCTTCGGCGTCATCTTCCAGGTCGCGAATCCCCTGATGCTCCTCGCCGTCTTCTTCGCCACGTTGATCGCCCTGTACGGGCTCGGCATGATGTTCGCCTCCCTCTACCTGTTGTGGGGCCGGGAGGCCTGGAATCTGTCGGCCCTGATGGAGGAGCCGATCTTCTTCTCGAGCGGCTTCTACTTCCCCCTTGGCGGGTTATTCCGGATTCCCGGCTGGGGTCCCGCCGTCGCGATCGCGGGATCGTTCATCCCCGCCTCGATCGGACTCGATGCGCTGCGGCAGCTCACCTTAGGCTCCACGGCATTCGGCGGGACGCTCTGGATCTTCGACGTCACGACCGAGTTGGAGATCCTGGTCGTTATGGCCGTCTTGTTCCTCATCCTCGCAAGGTACGCCCTCGCGTACCTAGAGACGCTCGCGAAGCGCGAGGGGAAGCTGACCTCACGGCATCAGTGAACACGTACTGGCGGACCTTCAAGACGGCCGCGTGGCTCGGATGGGAGATGGACTCGAACTGGACGGAGCCGTGGCTCTTCGTCCTCTACTCCGTCATCAAGCCGGTCGCCGGCGCGTTCATCCTCGTCCTCATGTACGTCGTGTTCGTCGCGATCGGCCGTCCTCAAGGCGACCCCGACGCATTTTCGTACATGTATATCGGGAACTCGTTCTTCATCTTCGTCGCCTCCGTGCTCTTCGGAACCTTCGCGGTCATCCAATCGGATCGAGAATGGTATCAGACGATCCGGTACGTGTACATCTCGCCGATCTCATACTACGTGTACATCCTGGGCCGTGCGGTGTCCAAGATTGCAGTCTCGGTCTTCGCGGTAGCGATCACCCTCGTATTCGGCGTCTATTTCCTCGGCGTTCGAATGCACCTGGCGCTCACGGACGTTCCGATGTTCCTCGCGAGCACGGCTCTGGGCCTCGCGGTCCTCCTGGCGATCGGCATCTGCCTCGGCGGGATCTCGTTCTTGACGGCAAAACACACCCATGGTCTCGCGGAAGGCATCCCCGGGCTTTTCTACGTCTTCTGCGGGGTCCTGTTCCCGCTCTCCGTCCTACCGGATTGGGGCCAAGCAATTGGCCGCGCGATTCCCCTTACCTACTGGTTCGACATCACCCGGCGCCTCCTCACGTCCACTTCGACGTCGACTTCGACGGTCAACACGACTCTCCAAGGGTTCGACGTGCCGACCATTCTGTTGTTTCTCGTGGTGTCGTCCGTCGGTTTCTTCGGCCTCAGCGTCTTCATTTATAAGGTCGGGGAATACTTTGCCCGGAAAGCCGGCAAGATCGACATGACGACGTCCTACTGACGCCGCGCGCGGGCGGCCCGCCGCGCCGTCTGCTCCCGTCGATAGGGATATCGTTGGACGGCCCCGCACGCCGTGCACGTGACGACGACGCGCCCTCGGCCGACCCGGACCCGCGCGCTGACGGACGGCAGGAGGAACGCGAGGCACTTCTTGCAGAATGACCGCTTGAAGGCCGCGGGCACCCGCGCGTTGTACCGCATGCCGATGCGCCGCGCGAGCTCGACGTAGCGCCGCGCGCGGTCCGCGTGACGCTGGAGCGCTTCCTCTTCCGCCAGGCGGAAAAGCGACGTCATCCGCTCGAGCGCGATCCGCCGCTCCATGCCTCGGTGGCGGCGCTTAACCATCGGATCGCGGAGCCCTTCGTGGCGCATTAAGTCCTCGCACCCGACTAACCTTTAACTACGGCGTCCGAATAACTGCGGGGAGCCTCGTGCGCGAGCGCGTGAAGCAGATTTTTCGCCATCTCGATGACGGCGTCGATCTCATCGTCCTCCTCAACTCGACGGACCCGCACATCGACATGTCGTTCTTCTATGCGACCGGCCTCACGGACGGCCTCTTCGAGGGGTGCGGCGCCTGGCTCACCCCGGACGGCGCGTGTGAGATCACGACGTCGGCGTTGGAGGAGGAGGCCGCGAAGAAGAGCGGATTGCCAATCGAGGTCTTCCGCTCGCGGGACGACTCCACGAAACTCATGCGGGAAAGGCTCAAGGGCCACCGCAAGATCGGCATCAACGCCGCCGAACTGACCCACGCGACCTTCGAGCGGCTTCAGAAAATCGCTCCGAAGTCCGCCAAGTTCGTCGACATATCCGACGCGGTCATGGAGGCGCGGCTCGTGAAAGACGCCCGGGAAGTCGAGATGATCCAGCGCGCCTGCAGCATCGCCTCCCGTTCGTTCGAGGAGATCCTCCCGTTCATCCCGGGAGGCGTGACGGAGGCGGAGGTCGCCGCAGAGCTCGTCTATCGGATGCAGAGGAACGGCGCCTCGGGTCCGTCGTTCCGCACGATTGTCGGCTCGGGACCGAACGGCGCGGAGCCGCACTACACGGCCGGCCCGCGAAAGATCCAGGGAGGCGACATGATCGTGATCGACTTCGGCGCGATGTACCGCATGTACTGCTCCGACATCACCCGCACCGTCGTCGTCGGCAAGGCGTCCGAGGAGCAGAGGCTCATGCACGACACGGTCGCCCGGGCGCAGGCGGCCGCGTTCTCCCGGATGAAGCCGGGCGCGCGGGGGAAGTCCGTCGACGCCGCGGCCCGCACCTTGATCGACGGGACGAAGTACAAGGGGCGGTTCATCCACGGCCTCGGTCACTCGGTCGGGCTGGCGGTCCACGACGGCGCCGGGCTACACCCGGCGAGCGAGGTCATCCTCAAACCGAACATGATCTTCACGGACGAGCCGGGCGTCTACGTGCCGGGATTCGGCGGCGTTCGAATCGAGGACGATGTCCTCGTGACCCGGCAAGGCCCCAAGTACCTGAGTACCACGGCCCGCGAGCTGCTCGAGCTGTGAGGCGCGCTCACGCCGCATCGTCGCGCATCTCGCGCGCGAGGAGGCTCATGCGCACGACGTGCACGAAGCGGCCGTCTTTGTAGACGTCCTCGCGGTGCATCCCTTCCTTCTGGAACCCGAGCTTTTCGTACGTGTGGATTGCGCGGGCATTGTACTCCAGCACCTCGAGAGAAATCTTGTTCATCCCGAGCGCGCCGAACCCGTATCGGAGGGCGACCCGCATCGCCTCCTTGCCGAGCCCTTTCGACCAGAACTCCGACTCGCCGATGACGATCCCGATCTCCGCCTTACGGTGCGTCCGGTCGATCCGGTGGAGCCCGAGGTTCCCGATGTGCCGACCTCCGACCTCGATCGCGAAGATCTGGTCGTCCCCCCGCCGCTGATAATCGTGGAACCATCGTTCCTCCTCCGCGAGGGTGACGGGAGTGCCCCGACCGAGGAAGTGGATGACCTCCGGATCCGAGAACCACTTCACGCACCGTCGAAGATCCCCGGCCTCCAGGGGCCGCAACAGCACGCGGTCCCCGCGGAGGACTCGTCGGGCTTCGAGCACGGACTACGCACCCCTCGGGCCGGTAAAGAACTTTTTCCGTCAGCGGCCCTCGATGGAAACCGTCGCGGTGGCGAGGCCGCCGTCGTCGTCGTGGAGGGTCAAGGTGACGACGAACGGGCCCTCGGTCGCGTAGCCGTGCACGTGGACCGCGTCCATGTCGAACGGCGCCCTCCCTCCCTGACTCCGCGCCGGATCCGGTCCGACGCCGTCGTTGTAGAACGTCTGGAACGCGGATGTCCCGTCCCCGAAGTCCCACGTGGCGAGGAGATCGTCGCTGCCCGCGTCGTGCAGCCCCGCACGGAACGTGAGCCCGGTCCGCAGGAACGATGCGACGAGGTCGTCCGCGCTCCATGTCCAGGTGGCCGGGTGCTGCGTGTTGAAGTTGTGCGAAATGCGTCGTTCCTCGCCGTTCGGTAGGACCAGGACGACCCACGCGGGATTGTCGCCGGAAGGCCGCCCGTTCACCGGATCATCGTGAGGCGTGTAAATGAGCGTGGTGGAAGGGTGCTCCGTCAGGGAGAACGTCACCATTTTCGTGGTGGCGGCCTGTGTCCGCGGCCCGCCGGGACTCCGCACCAGGTCCATGTGGGCTACGACGCCTGAATCGGAGGAGAGCGTGAAGTTGAGGTCGTGCCACTTCTCCCCCGCCATCTCGATTCGGAAGCTGGCCTGCGCGACCGCGTCGATCCGCCGGATCTCCGGGTCCACGTTCGTGATCGTCACCGGGGCCGAGGCAGCTGCCACATGGCTGCCGTCCGAGACCTCTACGACCGCGACACCGGAAAAGTCGTCCGTGTAGCCCGCGTCGACGGCCGGGCTGGACAACCAGGCCGTGTCGAACGCGCCGTCTCCGGTGAAGTCCCATCGGAACTGGAGTGGATCGCCCTCCGGATCGCTCGAGCCGCTCGCGTCCAGGTGGACCGTCCCGCCCTCGCGTCCGGAATACGGGCCGCCCGCGTTCGCGATTGGCGCACCGGTCTGCGGGACCTCGACTACGGGCGGCGCCGATGCAGCGTCCGCGGACCCGTCGGAATCGATGTCCGAGCGGGCGCGCGGCAGCTCGATGATGCCCGCGTCGAGGGCGGGCGAGACGAGCGTATACGACTGGGTCACGGTCTCATAGGGCGTCGGATCCATCGGGTCGTTCGAATCGCTCTCGAGGGCGGCGCGCAGGTCGACGAACCACCGCAGCGTGTGCGAGTGGTCGCCATTCTCGACGATCTCGTCCGGCGGGGTGGAGTAACTCCCCGCCTCCACGCTCCATCCCGCAGGCACAACGTCCTCGATCGCTCCGTGCGTCACGTTCACGTCATTCGTGATGCCATCCTCGAAAGTGAACACGGCGATGTTCGTCGCATCAATCGTCACGTCGATCGTTTCCCCCGCACTCCCGTCGAGTTGGGTCCACAGAGGTTCCTTGCCCACGACGACGGTCGCGTTGGTCCGCAAGTGCGTCCACACGTCCGTCTGCATGTTGTTCTCCGGGCCGTCGTAATGTTCTTTCCCGACGACCGGCCGGAGCGCGAAGGGCAGCGTCTCGCCCCCGACGCGGAACGGGATCCCGGCCTGGACGAACTGGAACTCCTCCGAACACCACCACGCGGGTTCCGAGAGGAAGCCCTGGATGACATGCTCCCCGTACGAGTACAGGACGGACCCACCCGCCGGGATCGTCTGGACGGTCAGGACCGCGTCCTGCGTCGTGTGGAGGCGATCCGGCGGAGGCTCGAGCGGATGCGGGCTCATGAGGAGGGCCTCCTCCGACACCTCTACAGGTACCTTTGCGGAGCTGTGGACTTCAATCCCCACGGGCAGCGTCACCGTCTCGCCGTTCCGGTCGTACGTCTCGTTCACGACCGTCACCGTGACGAGGCCACGCCCCGCTGCCTCCCAAAAGCTCATGGATTCGGGTGAATCGGGTCGAACCGGCGAGCGAAACATCGGCGCGACGCCGGCGACGACGACAGCCCCCACGAGGAGAAGCACCGCTGCGCTCATGGAGGAAAAGTCTCGCATCCGACCCCCTAACGTCGACAATCGAAAGATATGCGGAGGGGTTCGCTTAAGTGTGCCGACTCAATTCTCATCCGTTCCGCTCGGTGATTATCAGTCGTGAGAGCGAGACAATTCTGAGCTTGCCCAAGGATGGAACGCGACCTCGACGATGCCTTGAAGTCGGCCCCAACGTTCCGTTGGACGTGCTGGTCTACGATCCCCGCTTCCTCGATCACGTCGTGTCGCCGAACCACGTAGAGCGGCCGGACCGGCTGCGGGCGATCGTCGAGCGCCTGAAGCAGGAGCGCCTCTACGCCGGCGTCGAGGCCGCGACGCCCGCGACCCGCGCGGAGGTCGAGCGGGTCCACCGGTCGACGTACGTCGACTACGTTCGGGATCTGGGCGGGGGGTTCCTCGATCCGGAGACCGCCGTCCATCCGGAGACGTTCGAGATCGCCTCTCTGGCGGCCGGGGCGGTCCTGGGGGCGGCGCGGGCGGCGGTCCGCGACGGTCGGCCCACGGTCGCGCTCGTGCGCCCACCCGGTCACCATGCGGGACCCGACTACGGCGGTGGGTTTTGCTACCTGAACAACGTGGCGATCGCGGCAGCGGAGTGCGCGGCCCAGGGGCGTCGGGTCGCCATCCTCGATTACGACGCCCACCACGGGAACGGGACGAGGGACATCTTCGCGGCGAGCCCCTCGGTGCTCTACGTGTCCACGCACGAGTACGGAATCTATCCGGGCACCGGCCCCGCCGGAGATGTCGGCGAGAGCGACGGACGCGGTTTCACGGTGAACGTCCCTCTGTCCGCGGGCTGCGGGGATGCGTCCTTCCTCGCGGCGGACGAGGCGATCATCGAGCCGATACTCGAGGAATTCCGACCCGCCGTCGTACTGGTGAGCCTGGGCGTCGACGCGCACTACCGGGACCCACTGACCTCGCTCACCCTCTCGTCGCCCGGGTACGTGGAGCTCGTATCCCGCGCCGCGAACGCCGCGTCCCGCCTCTGCGGGAACCGAATCGTGATCGCCCTCGAAGGGGGCTACCACCTCGACGCGCTCGCCGAGGTCCTTGCGGGGGTCGTGGGCCGCCTCCACGGTCGTAAGGTCGACCTCGCCCTCACGGAGGTCTTCGACGACAAGGTCCGCGGCCGGGCCGCGATCGAGGCGACGAAGCGGGCCCACGGTGCGTACTGGAACTTACGTTGACGACAGGTGATGCCGCTTGCGCTCGGTGACCTTGCGCTCCTTCTCCTTTACGATCCGCTTGTACAGCGTGTCGAGGAGGTCGGCGAGGGCGACGTGGAGATCCCAGTCGAAATGGTGGGCGTAGTAGATCCGGTGGGACGTGGTGAAGCGGGCCCGCAGCGAATACTTCCAGCGGTCGCCCTCGGGTTTGTACTTCTGGATGTGGATCGCGAGGGTCCGCGGCTGCACGAGTTGGGCGATCCGGCGCATCTCCTTCTGGACGACCGCGTAGATCTCGTCGTACGTGTCCTTCGGCTCGTCTTCGAGGCCGCCGATCTCGACGAACAGTTGCTCGCGTTCCCGCAGGCTCGCGAGGAATTGCATCAGGTCCTGCGTCGTGATGATCCCTATCGGCTGGTCCTCCTCCGTCACGATGATCGAGGAGACGTGATGCTTCGCCATGAGCTCCGCCGCGCGGTGGACGTCCGCATCGGGTCCGATCGTCAGCGGCGGATACCGCATGACTCCCTTCACCTCGAGCATGACCTTCTCCTCGCGCCCGGCCCGCTCGCCGTACTGCTCGCGCTGCTTCGGCCGGGCGAACAGGTCTACGACGTCCTTCATCCCGACGACGCCTTTCAGATGACGGTTCTTGTCGACGACGGGCACGGAGCGCTCGCCGAGGGACCGCATGATCTGGACCGCGTGCTCAACCGTGTCGTCCTCTGCGACGCACTGCGGGTTCGGGGTCATGAAGTCCCTGGCCACGACCCCCTCGAGGGCCCGCGTCTCCACGAGGGCCCGCACCAGATCCGATCGGGAGAGGATGCCGACGAGGGCCTTCCCCTTCACCACGGGGATCGCCCGGAACCCGGCGGAGATCATCTTCTCCGCGGCCTCGGGCACGGTCGCCTCCGGGGCGGCCTGGGGCCCGACTTGCAAGACCGTCGAGGCCTTCGTCGACGGCGGCGAATTTCGGCGGCGCATCAGCTCGCGCATCGTGACGATGCCGACGAGCCTCTTCCGGTCCAAGACGGGGATCTCGTGGATGTCCTTCGTCTTCATCTTGCCGAGGAGGTCCCCGATCGTGTCGTCCGGCGCCGCGGTCACAAGGTCCGTGGACATGTAGTCCGAGACGCGGAGGTCTTGGACCTTGATCCGCTTCATTCAAGGACCCGCCGTGGGGGTGCAGCGATAGCGGAGGCGCGTATAATAACGTTCTTTAGAGGTCCGCACCGAGATGGCGCCCCATCGGTCGACGCGGTCGCCGCGGCCTCCGACTACCACCACCGGCCATCGCCCAGCTTGCGGATGACCCGTTCCTGATCTCCGCTGTCGGCGATCTCGGCCAGGGACCGACCGATCGCGTGATGCAGCGGCTCGTGCGTGAAGACGTGGACGAACACCTTGCGCCATGAAATCGTCGACGGGAGGTTGTCCATCTGCCACAGATGCACGGCGGTCGTGCTCCGATACTCCCGCGAGTGCAGGTCCGTCGATCCGAAGGTGACGGCGAGGCGGAGGAACTTCTCTCGTTTGGCTCGCGCAACCACCTCGAGCTCCCGGCGAGGCACATCGGATTTTCGGAAATAGAAGACCCAGTTGATCCCGCCGTCGGCGAGCGGGTACAGTTCGTTCGGATCGAAGACGTGGCTCACCGGATCCCTCGATCGCGGAGCGAGCGGTTTCGTAAAGTTCTTTCCGTCGGTCTCGATGTGCCGATTCCGTGAAGGGCCGGGCCCGCGTGATCTTCCGCGGCCGCGTGCAGGGCGTCTACTTCCGCGCGCATTGCGCGGAGAAGGCGGAGTCGCTCGGCCTCGACGGATACGTGCGGAACCTGCCCGACGGGAGCGTCGAAGCGGTCTTCGAGGGCGATCGGTCGGTCATCGAGGCGTGCATCGAGTGGAACCGGGGGTCGCAGCCGTACGCTCAGGTGATGGACGTCGAGATCTCGTGGACGGCGCCGCGAGGCGACCCGAAGGGGTTCCACGTGCGACACTCGTGACACGGGAACCTCCGCGCTCGAGGGCGTCACTCGCGAAATTCGATGCGGTACGTCCGCTCCGGGAGGTCCTTGTG
>DASPXQ010000136.1:0-22345 GCA_035637195.1 Thermoplasmata archaeon
GCTATCGTACATTTTCGGGTCGATCGACATCTCGGCCGGTGTGCGGGTGAACGCGACGACCGCCTACGCTTCGATTCCTCCGTTCGACCTCGGCGTCGGGAACGCCTCCGCGGCGGCATTCACGTCGCACATCGTCGTGAACACGACCGTGAGTGGCCTCGGGCCGCCGATCTCCTCGGAGAACGAGACGACGGTCGCCGGGAACTGGACGCGGCAGATCGTCGCCGCGACGAACGTCACGGTGGACGCGGGGACGTTCGCCGTCGTCGAGATGAACCAGACCCTCACGTCGTTCGCCGGCCTCGCCGGCATCGTGCCGACCGCGGGCGCGAACGAGACCGCGTACTTCTCGTCCGCCGCGGGCAACTACGTGAAGCGGGACGCGTACGCGAACGGCACGCATGTGGCGGGTCTGACGCTCGAGTCGTATTCGTACGGCGCACGGCCGGCGGGTCTCTCGGTCGTGGACATCATCCTGCTCGTCACCATGCCGATCGCGGCGCTCCTGCTCATCATCTTCCTGTTCCGGCGGCGGAAGCGGAAGCCGACCGTCCCTCCGGAGGCGGGTCCCGATGCTCGTTGAGACCTCTGGCCTGACGAAGGTCTTCGGCGAGATCCGCGCGGTGGACGACCTGAGCGTCGCGATCCCGGACGGCGCGATCGGCCTCGTCGGGCCGAACGGCGCGGGCAAGACGACGTTCTTGCGGCTCCTGCTCGGCCTGTTGCAGCCGACCGCGGGGACCGCGACGGTCTTGGGCCACGGCATCGCCGCCGGAATCGCGGTGCGCGAACAGATCGGGTACATGCCGGAGCACGACTGCCTGATCCCCGACATGACGGGCATCGGCCTCGTGTCGTACATGGGACGCGTCAGCGGACTCGACCGAGACACCGCGATGGGCCGGGCGCACGATGTGCTCCAGTTCGTCGGGGTCGAGGAGGAACGCTACCGCAAGATCGCCGAGTACTCGACCGGCATGAAGCAGAAGATCAAACTCGCGCAGGCGATGGTCCACGATCCGGCGCTGTACATCTTCGACGAACCGACGACGGGCCTCGACCCGCGCGGCCGCACGGAGATGCTCGACCTCCTCGGGACGATCGCTCGTGCCGGCCGGAACGTCCTCCTGTCGAGCCACCTGCTTCCCGACGTCGAGACGATCTGCAAGTACGTCGTCATCCTGGACGGGGGCCGCCAGATCGCCGCGGGCGACATCGCGAAGCTCCTCCTCGGAGGGGACCGTATCCGCGTCGACGTGCGGGGAGATCGGGACACCTTTGCCGGGCGACTCCGGGAGGCGGGAGTCGAGGTCGAAGCGGGTCCGACCGGCCTGCACGTGACCCGCCAGGACGGCGTCGAGGCGGCGGTCTTCCGTGCCGCGAAGGCGCTCGGCGCGGAGGTCCGGTACATGGGCCCCGAGATCCGGAGTCTCGAGGAACTCTTCCTGGAGCTCGTCGAGCGGGACGCTCGGAGGGCGCCGTAGATGTCGATCACCCTTCCGACGTACGCGCGGCGGGAGGCGTCCCTCCTCGGACGCGCGTACCGAGTCCGGACGATCGCAATCACGGGCCTACGTCGAGAGTTTCGGCGGCCCGCCGCGATCTTCGCGATCGGGATCGGGTTGTCCATCACGAGCATCGTGTCGATCATCCTCGTCCTGTTCGCGCCGTTCCTCTCGCCGGGCCAGCCGCTCGACTTGACGTTCTTCTACGCCGCCGCGTCGAACGCAGCGATCCTCTTCACAGTGCCGCTCATGGCCGCCGTCATCGGATCCGGACTGATCGCGGATGACCGAGAGTCGATGGCTCTGACCCTGTACCTGAGCCGCCCGATCACGCACGCGGACTACCTCGTCGCGAAGGCCTCGGTCCTCGCGCCGCTCGTCTCCGTGGTGGCGATCGTCCCGCTCGTCCTCACGCCGTTGCTCGCCCTACTCCTCGGCCTCTTCCCATGGGACGTCGCTCTCGCGGCGATGGGCGTCGGATTCCTGGCGGGGCTCCTCCACACGGCCTTCTTCACGGCCGTCGCGCTGTTCCTCTCGAGCCTGACGCGTCGGAAAGGCTACGCGGCCGCGGGCGTCTTCGCGATCACGTTCGGGCTGACGATCCCTGCGCAGATCCTCGCTTCCCCCGGATCGGCCAACATTCCGAGCCTCCTGTACGCGTCGCCGTGGGAGGACTACCTCGCCGTCGCGCGCGCGGCGTATGGCGTCAGCGGCGGCCCGATCGATTGGCCGCTCGCGCTCGGGATCCTCCTCGCGGCGACGGTCGTTGCGGCCCTTGCCACGTACCTGCGCATGAGGGCGGTCGAGGTGGTGTCCGGATGAGCGGCGTCGTCGAGGCGCTCGACCTCTCGAAGTGGTACGGGGAGGTCCTCGGGCTGAACGGATTCACGGCGACGTTCGGCGCGGGGATTACGGGGCTCGTCGGACCGAACGGGGCGGGGAAGAGCACGCTGTTCAAGCTCCTGATCGGCCAGCTGCGGTCCGACAAGGGCGATGTCCGGCTCCTCGGGGAGGATCCCTGGAACAACGTCGCGGTGAAGCGCCGGATCGGCTACTGCCCGGAACAGAACCAGGTGTACGGCTGGATGACCGCCACCCAGTTCGTCGAGACCCTGCTGCGCCTCGATGGCTTCTCGATCGGCGACGCACGGACGAAGGCGGCGGCGGCGCTCGAGCTCGTCGGCCTGAGCGCCGCGAAGGATCGGCCGCTCCGCGGGTACAGCCGCGGGATGCGGCAGCGGGCGAAGCTCGCGCAGGCGCTCGCGCACGACCCGGAGATTTTGATCCTCGACGAGCCTCTGTCCGGGGCCGATCCGGTCGGCCGCGTGCAGATTCTCCGGACGATCTCCCGGTTCGCCCGTGAGGGCGGGCACGTCCTCATGTCGACCCACGTCCTGTACGAGATCGAGCGGGTGACGGAGAACGTCGTCCTGATCCACAACGGGAAGTCGATCGCCTCGGGGAACCTTCACGCGATCCGCGCGCTGATCGACAAGCATCCGCATGCGGTGCGAATCGCGACGCCGAAGCCGAGAGAGATCGCCCAGGCCCTCGCGGCCATGGATCACGTCGTGGCCATCGAGATGCCCGCGGCCGACGAGTTGCTCGTTCGGACGCGCCAGCCGGACGCGTTCTACCGCGACCTGCCGGGAATCATCGCGGATCAAGGGCTCGATGTGCGCGGTTTGGAGAGTCCGGACGATAGCCTCGAAGCCGTGTTCCGGTATCTCGTCGGGTGATCGCATGGCCCTCGTCGACCAGGTGAAGAGAGGCGGGGTCGTGACGATGTGGACTCTCCGCTACCTGCTCGCGACGCGGCGGGTCATCGCGATGGCCCTCCTGGCCCTGGTTCCCTTGATCCTCGCGGGGTCGCTCGCCCTCGCGCGGGTCGCGACGTTCGACATCCTGCTGTTCCAGGCCCTCATGGTCCCTCTCTTCCTCCAGGTCGTCGTGATCTTCATCACGCTCGTGAACGCGGCGGGGCTGATCCGCGAGGAGATCGACGACAACACGCTTCCGTATCTCCTGACGAGGCCGATCTCGAAGCCGACGATCGTCACGGCGAAGTACCTCGGATACCTCGTCGCCGTCTACGTCCTCCTCCTCCCGCCGCTCGTCCTCGCCTACGGCGTCACGGAAGCCCACGCCGGCGTGGCGTTCGGAGCGGATTCGGACGTCCTCGCCGGCTTCCTCGTCGCGACGGTCGTGGGCAGCGCCGCGTACGGCGCCCTGTTCCTGTTCATCTCCGTCCTCCTTCGAAAGCCGCTCGCCGTCGGGCTCCTCATCGGCTTCGTGTGGGAGTCGATCGTCGGATCAATCCCGGGGAACGTGCCAAAGATGAGCCTCATCTACTACCTAAAATCGATCCTAAAAGGGATGATCGACGTTGGCCCGCTGTCCGGATTCGCGACCGATGTCAGCGCAGGTGCGGCGGCCGCGATCCTCATCGGCCTCTCGATCGCGTTCGTCCTCGCGTCGATGGTCGTGTTCCAGCAGAACGAGTTCCGGCAGAAGGCCTAGTCGCTCCGCCGGAAGTTCATCACGCCTCCGATGAGGCCGAGGACGGTCCCGATGATGAAGCCGCCACCGCCCGCGAAGCCAATGATCGAGAAGACGATTGCGAGCGGGCTCCCGAGCGACTTCTTCCTCTGGAGGATCAGCCAGCCGGCGATCATCGCGAGCACGCCCGAGATCACGGACACCACGCCGACGATGGGCAGGTAGGGCCGCACGATGTCCGGCGGCGGCGCCGGGACGATGTTCAGGATGTCGAGGATCCCTTGCACCGCGATCAACGCGCCGCCGATGATGACGAGATAGGACACGCCGCTGCCCCGCGCCCGAGAGCGGTCCGCGGGTACATCAGCGTTCGGTCGCGCGCCTAGCCGGCGGCTATCGGTCGGGATAATCGCCTCCGAAGGGATTAAAGCCGGCACGTCAAAGCCGGGGACGTGGCCGAGCTCCCGCACCTGCTTCGCCGTACGATCGAGCACGTCTACCTGACCGACGCGGGCGGGACGCCGATGGTCCACCTCTCCCGCCGTTTCGAGTCGGACAAGGACCCCGACCTGATCGCATCGATGTTCAGCGCGGTCCAGAACTTCATGGACGACTCCTTCCACAGCCTCGGCATCGGCAGCGTCCGGAGCATCGAGCTCGGCGATCGGCACCAGGTCGCCTTCGGCCGCGGACACCGCGTCCTCCTGTACGTCGTCTACCGGGGCCGGGAATCGAACCACTTGGAGGACCGCGTGATCCGGCAGGTGCACGATCTCGAGACGCGGTTCGGGCCCGTGCTCGAGGACTGGGGCGGGGACATGGACCGGGTGAAGGGCATCCGCGATTACCTCGAGGGCCAGTGGGATGTCCCCGCGCGTCCGGCCGCATCGCCTCCGTCGGGCCGCGAGGTCTCGCCCGAGGTCCCCTGAGTACGGCCGGTGGTCAGAGCACCGCGCGGTCTCGCTCCGCTTCCGCCTTGCGGATCCTGCCGGTCCCTTCCCAGACGAGCCCGTTCCCGACTGTCCGCGGGCTTACCGCGCCCCGCCCCGCGAGCTCCTCGAGGAGGATTTCCGCATCGTCGTCCGTCACGCCGAGGATCGCGGCGATCTCGCGCGTCGCGCAACGGTCGTACCGGTGGAGGAGGGCGAGGACCGATTGCTCCGTCGGCTCGAGCACGTGCGGGATGACATCGGCGTCGACCTTCCTTAGGACGTCCTCGAACACCTCCCAGGGCTGCCATCCGTTGATGCGCGCGGTCGCCCGTTCCCGAGAGATCTCGAACGTCGGGAACCCGGTGACCTCGTGCCGCTCGCACGCCTCGCGGTCGTCGCGGAACGCGGCTTCGGCGCTTCCGTCTTCGAGCGACGTCTCGAAGGCATCGGCGTCCAGTCCGGACTCGCTCGCGACCTCCCGCTGCACGCCGCGTCGATGGATTGGCCGGCCGTCGAGGCACCACGCCTCCCGCAGCGCGCGCAGGTACCGCCGTCCGGCGTCGCGGCTCTGCCGTTCGGCCGCTTTGACGGCGATGCATGCGGGCCACGTCGAATCGAAATCGTCGACGCTTTCGATCATCCGCGGCGTGTTCATCGGCATGCGGTGCTGCTCGGCCACGGCCTCGAAGAATGCGAGCACCGACGCGGTCCATCGGCCGCCCGACATGCGTGCCCACTGCTCCCGGACCGGGGTGAAGTCCTCGAACAGGCCGCCCATCCGCACCTCGAGCTCGACGGCGTCTGGAAAGACAATCTCCAGGCGCCGGACCATGGGCTCGCAGCCCCAGCACCAGATGTTGTGCGGGTCCGTATACCAGACGACGTGGATGCGATCGGGCATCGATCCCGCGGGCGTCAAACGGCCGTCGGATAAGAACCCGTCGCGACTACTTGCGGCCCAGGAAGACCGCCTTCAGGTCCTCCCGCGCGAGGATCTCCGCGCCGCTGCCCTCCATCGCCTTCCGGCCCGCCACGAGGACGTATCCCCGGTCGGCGATCTCGAGCGCTCGCTTCGCATGTTGCTCGACGAGGAGGATCGGAACGCCGGAGTCGCGGATCTGGGCGATTCGCCGGAAGAGTTCGTTGACCATCTTCGGCGCCAGGGCCGCGGTCGGTTCGTCGAGGAGCAGGACCCGCGGCCGCGCCATCAGCGCCCGTCCGATCGCGAGCATCTGCCGCTCCCCGCCGCTCAGCGTCACCGCGGACTGGGAACGCCGCTCGCCGAGGATCGAGAACAAGGCGAACACGCGGTCCAGGTCCTCCGCCACCTGCGCGCGGTCCCGGATCGCGTACGCGCCCATCTCCAGGTTCTCCCGGATCGTGAGGTCCCCGAACGTGTTGTCGACCTGGGGCACGTAGCCGAGTCCCAGGTGGGCTTTCTCCTCCGGAGCGAGCGTCGTCACGTCGTGTCCATCGATCATGACGCGGCCTTCGAAGAGGGACGCGAGTCCGACGATCGCCTTCAGGAACGTGCTCTTGCCGCTTCCGTTCGGGCCGACGAGGGCGACGATTTCTCCGGAGTCGAGGTGGGCGGACATGCCTTGCACGACGACCGCTTTCCCGTAGCCGCAAGCGATATCGTTCGCCTCGAGGGCGGCACTCCCCAGGCCGTCACTCTCCGAGGTATGCGTCGACGACGTTGGGATTCTTCACGGCTTCGTCGGGATGGCCCGAGAAGAGGATCTTCCCCTGGTGCATCACGAGCACCCGTTCGACGTAGTCGAAGAGGACCTCGAGGCGGTGCTCGATCACGACGAACGTCAGGCCGAGGTCCTTCTGGAGGCGCACGATCCCCTCGAAGATTTCCCCCGCGAGCTTCGGCGCAACGCCCGCCGTGGGCTCGTCCAGGAGGAGGAGACGCGGCTCCCCCATGAGCGCCCGCGAGACCTCGAGGAGCTTCATCTGTCCGCCGGAGATTTCTCCGGACCAGTGAGACCTCACCCCGGCGAGCTGCTGGGCGGCGAGCGTCTGCAAGGCCCTTGCGGCGAGGCGGAGTTCCTGGTCCGTCCACCGGGAGGGGAACGCCGCATGGCGCGCCTTCTCGCCGATCTGACCGCGGGGCGGGACGAGGGCGTTCTCCAGGACCGTCATGCCGCGGAAGAGCCGCGGGTTCTGGAAGCAGCGCACGACACCTCGGGCGAAGATCTCGTTCGGCTCGAGGGCGTCGATTCGCTCCCCCTGGAAGAGGATTGCCCCGCCCTCGGGCTTGTGGACGCCCGAGATCACGTTGAAGAGGGTCGTCTTGCCGCTGCCGTTCGGCCCGATGAGGCCGACCAACTCCCCCTCGCGGATGTCGGCGGTCACACCGTCGACGGCATGGACGCCGCCGAAATGCTTCCGCACGTCTTCGAGCCGAAGGAAGGGCTTCCCCGGTCCTCCCTGTGGCCCCACCGCGACGGGCTCCCTCAGTCCCACTCGATGGTCCCGGTCAGATAGAACCAGGTGCCAACCTGCTTGAAGACGTAATTCCCCGTTTCGATACGGATGTTCCAGATCCGGTAGTCCGCGGCCGCGTAGTCGCCGAACTGGTCGAAGATCTTGTGGCCGCTCGCTCCGATGTACGTCTCGCCCACGATGGGCATCATCGCGCGGATCGCGTCTCCATCGTACTTGCCCGCGCGGAGGATCGACAGCATCGCGATCATCGCCGCGTCGTACGAGTAGTAGGCGTACGGCGAAGGCGCGCGTCCGTAGGCGGCCTGGTAGTCGGCCTCGAATTTCTCCACGACCGGAGATTGCTGCGGGAACGGGAAGAACCCCGTCAGGTTTCGGCTCACGAGGAAATCCTTGATTTCGGCGGGCGTGGTCGGGTCGACGTACTTCGGCCGGGTCACGCTCTCGGACCCGAACCACCGGACTTGGCTCAAGTTCGGGTCCTGTCTCGCGAGGTTCAGGATGCCGATCCCATCGTCCTCGAAGGCGACGAGGAGGACCGCCGTGGTGGCCGCGGGGGTTCCGACTTGAGCGCTAAGGGCGGCCACCGGCGGCGCGTAGTCCGTCCCAGACTGCGTCGAGTAGAAGGTCTTCTCCACGACCCCGTTATACGGCGCGGCCTCGAAGATGCCCTCCGTGAAGTTCGCGATCCCGCGGCCGTAGTCGTCGTCGCGGGCCATGACCGCGACCTTCGTATAGCCGAGCTCACCGAACAGCTCCGCGAGGGCCCTCGCTTGGAACGCGTCGTTCGGCGCGACGCGGAACACGAAGTCATCGAGCGCGAGGCGGGGTGCCGTGGCCGAGGGGCTGATCGCGACAACGTGGTTCGAGTCTGCGAGAGGTATGACGGATCCGACCTCCGCGCTCGACAGGGGCCCGACGACGACTTTCACTCCCGCCGCGACGAGCTGCTCGAACGCGGTCACGGCCGTGGTGCCCTGCGCCATCGAGTCGACGTGAATCTTCTCGAAATGGATGGGTGATCCGGCAGCCGCGAGCTCCGCATTCATTTGGGTGATCGCGAGGAAGGCCCCGTCGCGTCGCAAGGGACCGTCCGAGGCATAGGAGCCGCTCACGGCGATTTCCACGCCGATCACGTACGTGACAGCCGTTGTCGGCTGTACGGACCGGATCGCCAAGTACGTCGTCGTCCCGCCCAGGATCACGACGAGCGCGATCAAAATCGCGAGTACGACTTTCGACGAGCCTTTGACTGTTCCCCCCGCCTCCGCCATGGTTAGGAGAATGCGCGGACTACACTAAAACGTGACGGCGAGACGCGCTCACCTCGGACCGCCGCCGTCCGCAAGCGCCGCGGGTCCGGAGCGCTCCTCAGGTACGGGCGTCGGGACGGGGCGTTCGGGGACAAGGCCCTGCGGCCTGAACCGGAGGATCAGGATGATGAGCACGCCGATCCCGATGTAACGAAGGTAGTTCAAATCGACCGGGAAGGTCCAGAAGATGCCGAAGATCGCGAGGAATGGCGGCTGCGTGAATCGGTCCAGGACGGTCAGGAGCAGGACCCCCGCGACCGCCCCTCGATGATTCGCGAGGCCTCCCACCAAGACCATCGTGAGGGCGAGGAACGTGACCTGCGGAATGTAGTCGACCGAGAGGACGCTCTGTTGGTAGAACGCGTTGAGGACTCCCGCCACGGCGGCCATCCCGCTCCCGATCACCAGGACGATTCCCTTCACCCGCGGCGTCCGCTTCCCGAGGACGTTGGCGACGAGCTCGTCGTCCCGGATCGATTTCAGCAGCCGTCCGAATGGGGACGCGGTGAGACGTTCCGCGAAGAGATAGAACGCCGCGGCGATGCCGAGGATGACCAGGGCATACGCTACCCGCCCCGCCGTCGCCCCGAGCCACACGAAGGGATGCGGCACACCTAGGATTCCGATCGCCCCGCCCGCCAGGGGCTCGTACGTGTACACGAAAATCCGGCTCGCCTCTCCGGCCGCGATGAGGACGATCGCGAGGAAGTCGCCGCGCAGTCGTAAGGCGGGAAAGGACGCAAGGTATCCGAAGGCGCCGCCGGCGATGGCCCCGATGGCGAGGGCCGCGAGGAAGAGGCCGATGATCACGGCGGGATGGCCCTGTGCGTACAGGAAGCGGGCCTGGGACGCGGCGGGGCCGAACACATCCCCTTGGAACCCGGCGAGGCCCGCGACGATGTGGGCGACGAGGATCCCGGCAATGTACGCCCCGATCGAGAAGAACAGGACCTTGCCCAGGTTCGGTTGGCCTCCGTAGCCGAACTCGAGGTTCAGGCTCACGGCGAGGATCATGTAGACGCCAACGAATGCCGCAATCGACGCAAAGAGGAGGCCGAGGTCCGCCATCGTCTCATCCCCTCGCCGCGCCGATCCGGCGCGCCGCGTCGACGAACCGTTTCGCGAGGGAGCGCGCACGGTTGACGACGTCCCGCCATGTGAGGCCCGCGAAGCCGGTGGGCCGAATCAAGAAGACCGCGATGATGATCGCGAGCGCGATGAGCGGTTGGTAGCCCACGTCGACGCCGTACGCTCGGTTTAGGAAGAAAACCCCGAAGTTCCCCGCTGCCGCGACGATGTACCCTCCCGCGATCGTCCCATAGAAGCTTGTCATCCCTGCGAGGATCGCCGCCGCGAAAATGTACAGGAGCGCCCGCCACCCCGTGTCCGTCTGGATCGGGTTGTAGATCGCCCAGAACGCCCCCGCGAGTCCCGCCAGTCCGCCGGCGAGGACCCAGGTGAGACGGCGGACGACACCCGTGTCGATCCCGGAGACGCGAGCGAGGTCGTAGTTGCTCGCCATGGCGCGCATGCCCTTCCCGATTTTCGTCCTCGTGAAGAGGAGGTGGAGCGCCACCACGACCCCGGCGACGGTCGGGACGATCGTCACATGGAGCGTCGTGAGGGAGGCATTCGCCAGGAACACGATGACGTTCGAGGAGAGGTTCGCCTTCGCGGTGAGAAGGTCCGAGAGGTCCGCGTAGATCGTCACGATGTATCGGAGGATCAGCCCCGCGCCAATGGACGCAACGAGGAGGTGGATTGGGCCTGCGCCGCGGAGGAAGAGCGGCTTGAAGACGAGCTCGTCCACGACCACGGCGACGAGGGCGGCGACGCCGAAGGCGATCGGGACGGCGAACAGAGCCCAAGGCCACCCCCCGAGCGCCTCCACCGCGACGATGGTCACATACCCGCCGATCGTGACGTACTCTGCGTGTGCGAAGTTCGGGATCTTCGTGACCTTGTAGGTCAGGGTGAGGCCCAAGGCCATCATCGTGTAGAGGCTGCCGAGGAGGATTGAGTCGAGGGCGGGCCTCGCGAGGACATCGAGCAGGCCGTTACCGCCTCCGGAAGGGAAACGCTGCGGCCGCTAAATGCGTTTGTTCGCGGACGTGCGCCTTCAGGTTCCCGATGGAGTTCTCTCGCACCGCCCGGAGCGCCACCAAAGGAACCCGGCGGTTCCGATCAGGACGATCCCGATGACGTCGTGCACGACGTGCAGGGTGCCCAGGCCGATCGACTCGTGGTTCAGCGGGAGCGGGTCTTGATGGAAGACCAGGAAGTAGAGTCCGGCGATCACCGAGACGACGAGTAACCCCTTCTCCCATGTCTGCATCGGAACTGTTCCGTCGAGATCCGGACGCGGGCCATGGCGCATCAACGTTTTCCAGATTCTCGAAGCCTCGGGTCGTGGACGCGGCGGAACCTAGCCTCCCAGGTTTCACGATCGCTGCGTTTCCCGCGAGACCTTAGTGGTCAGGCGGCGTCCCTAGCGTTGGATGTCGAAGTAGATGCGCACCGTCGCTCGGTATGATTTCACCTTCGCGCCGTCGAGGTCCATCTCGAGCTCCCCTACCCGCGCCCACCGGATCCCCCGCACGGTCTTCGCGGCTTCCGCGACCGCATTCGAGGCGGCCTTCGCGAAGCTCTGCGGCGAGGTCCCGACGATGTCGATGATCTTCTGGACCATCCGATTCACCCATGGGGCGATGGCGGTGCGGGCACTTGTTCGCTTCGCTTCGTCTCGCCCCGGGCCTAGCCGGCCTCGACCTTTCCCGGGTCCGGGAACTTCTTCAGGACCGCCGCGAGGCCGGTGGCCTCCTTCCGCATCGACTCGACGTCCTTCTCGAGGAGCATCCGCCACTTTCGCGCCGCCGCGTCCCCGTGCGTCGCGTACAATCGCGCCGCCGATTGCAGCGCCTCGAACCGGCCGTTGTTCAGGGCCTCAATCAAGAGGCGTCCCTTCGCGGCCGCGTCGTTCACGTTCGAGATCCGCTCGACGTATTCGACGATCGCGGGCATCCTACGGCGGAGCACCGTCGCGTCTTCGCTCCACTGGATCTGGAGGGTTCGGCGCTCGTCCTCGCGGACCGCCTTGAGCCACGACCACGCGGCCTCGAGCGCGCTCCGGATCAGACGGGAGTCGCCGAAGACGTGGGTGAGCTTCGCGTCGGAGTACGCGGGCAGCTCGAGGAGGCCGTAGAACGAGCGGCTGCGGAATGCCTCCCCTTGCGGGCTCGCGTTGTTCAGGAGGCGCATGAGCGGTTCGGGGTCCGAGTTCGGCGGCGGCGCGGGCACGCCGATGCCGCGACCTTGGGCGGCCTCGAGCAGGAGCGGGATCGCGACGTCCGCGCGGCTGCGGGCGAGGAAGTCCAGGTAGGCGGCGGTCGCGGCCTCGTTGAAGGCGTCGACGTCCTCGTTAAACGTCCGCGCGTCCTCCGGGGACATCGGCGGTTTCGGGATTTTCTCGAGACGTTCGACCTGAGTCCGGAGCTGACGGATCCGCGCCTCCACGCCTTTGTACGATTCCCGGTACGTCCCTTGGAGCTGGCGGACCTCCGCCCCCTGTCCGGCGAGCTTATCGAGCTTCCGCCACGCCTTCCGTGCGCCGTAGAAGTCCCGCTTCCGCGCCTTCCGCAACGACACGTCGAGCCCCGCGACGAGACGCGGCGAGAGCCGTTTCTCCTTCGAGGCTTTCGCGAGGTCCGCGGCAATCGTGTCGACGTCCCGCGTGAAGATCCGCACCTGCCGCCAGTTGTCCACCTCGCTCTCCCGGATCAGGCGGTCGATCCGCTCGCGGAAACGGTCGAGCGTGCCATCGACGAGGCCCGCGATCCCGTCGACCCGGTCCCGAGCCCTCTCGATCGACTCGAGGAGCTCCCGCGCCTCCGCCTCGAACGTCTCCGGGGACGGCGCGTCGGAGGACGGCATCGAAGCTTCGCGATGGACCCCACGCTATTTAGATTCCGTTCGGACGACGCTCGGACCGCGGATTCGGCGCGGACAAAAGAGAAAAGGGGCGTGGCCGGGGGAGACCAGGCCACGTGGGTTCGGGATCAGGGGTTCGTGTGCACCTGGATGTTTCCTCCGGCGAGGTACGCTCCGGAGTCGCCCGTGGGGTGGTAGTAGAACCCAGAGTCGTTCGTCACGACGAAGTCGATCCAGTCGGTGCCGTGTCCCGGCTCTCCGTTGTCCTGCACCGTGATGGTGTAGTGGTAGCCGGACCCTCCGTTGACCGTCGCTTCGCCGGTGAAGGTCCGCGCCGGACCAGATCCGGGCCCGGCCCCGACGCCATATGTGTCGACCGTCGTGGCCTTGATGTGGTACTCGGTCCCGTGGTCCACCCAGTTCAGCTCGCCTCGGAGGGGTTGGTTGGGCTTGTACCCCGCTTCGAAGCCGAAGTTCGCGTGGAAGCCGTTGGACCAGATCCATCCGCCTCCGGTGACGAAATCATGCACCGGTGGCGGTGGCGGGCCGCTCGGGCACGAGATGTCGCTGTGGGCCGAGGCCACAACAATCTCCACGCCCTGCACCCAGAGGTGGAGGGCGTTCACCGTGATCGAGGAGCCGCTCGGATCGCTCCAGACGTTCTGCTCGTTGATGACGAGCGTGAAGACGTCCGGAACGAAGATCAGCTGATTCGGCTCGCCCGTGACGGTGACGGGATTGCCCATGACCATCAGATCAGCGATCTCGCTTGATCCCGACGGGCCCTCGGCGCAGGTCGTTCGGGAACTCGCCGATACGAAGGTCGTCGTGACGAGCGGGGGATTCCCCGGGATCAGGGTGACGTCGGAGGTGGACGCGTAGCTCTCCGCGACTCCGTTCAACCCGATCGTCCACGACACGAAGGTGCTCGCTTCGGCCGCGGGGGTGTTCACATCTGCCAGGGTCGCAGTCAAGGCCCCTCCATCCGACGGAAGATCGCCGGTGTCCGCGAATGTGGTGTCGCTGCCGAGCGGCGGCGGCGTGTGGACCCACAGACCGTAGGCCCTTCCGCTGTAGTCGCCCGTCGGAGGCGATTCCCATCCGAAGGCGCCCGGTGCGATCACCACAAACGCGAACAGGAAGATTGAGACCGCGGCTACGATCCCTTTCGCCCTGTTCGATATACGGGTCGGTGCGTTCATGGTAGCCGATTCGATGGTCGCGGAGGCTCAAAAGGGACACACTCTCAGCTGTGCCGGGCTGTACCTCAAAGCAACCATTCGCCCACGGAGAGGCGCGTGGGATCCCAGCCCTGATATCGAGCCGGGCCACGGCGGGAGTCGATTCGAATCCACATCGGGAAGCCTCAAATTGTTCGCGGTCTTGAGGAGAGACCCCGGAGGCGCGGGTCCGCAAAGCCTTAAATCGACGGAGCCGCTCCGCACCCTTCCATGCAGATGCGCCTCCTCGAGAAGGGGAAAGACTCCGTTCGGATCGAGATCCTGAACGCGGACGACACGGTCATCTATCCGCTCATCACGGCCCTCCTGAAAGACCCGGACGTCGAGGACGCGCTGTACTACACGGGGCACCCGCAGCTCGACAAGCCGGTGCTGACCGTCAAGGTCAAGAAAGGGAGCCCGCAGGCCGCGCTCAAACGGGTCGCGGAGAGCCTCGCCTCGGAGTTCGGCGGCGCGAGGACGCTCTTGGAGAAGGAGCTCGCATAGGCCCATGGAGCGCGACGTCGGGATCGAAGGCTACCTGACGTCCACGGCCGGGGTCGGCGGCATCCTCAAGGAGACGGCGGACGATTTCGCGGTCGAGGAGGTCTCGTCCCCGCCGCCGACCGTGCCCGACGGCCGGGTTGCGATCGCGGCGCTCCGCCTGCGGAACTGGGAGACGAACCGCCTCGTCCGGCAGCTCGCGCGGACGTTGCACATCAGCCGCCGGCGGATCGGCTTTGCGGGGACGAAGGACAAACGGGCCATCACCACGCAACTGTTCTCGTTCGACGACGTCCGGCCGGAGGCGATCAAGGCGTTGCGGCTCAAGGACCTCGAGGTCGTGGACGTGTTCCGGTCGGATCGCAGCCTGGAGATCGGAGACCTCCGAGGAAACCGCTTCCGCGTCGTCGTGCGACGCCTCGCCCTCCCGCCGGAGCAGGCGGCCACGGCGGTGGCGGAGACCGCGCGGCAGCTCCGGGTGTTCGGCGGCTTCCCGAACTTCTTCGGGGTGCAGCGCTTCGGTTCAGTCCGGCCGATCACGCACGTCGTCGGCCGGCACATCGTACGCGGAGAGTTCCGGGAGGCCGTCGAGGCGTACGCCGCAAACCCGATCGAAGGCGAGGACCCCGAATCGTACGAGGTCCGGGCGGCGTTGCGGGACACCGGCGACGTGCACGCCGCCCTTCGGACGTACCCGAAGTCGTACGGGTTCGAGAAGGCCCTCCTGAACCATCTTGCCGCGCACCCGGGCGACTCCGTCGGCGCGCTGCGGCAGCTGCCCTTCAATCTCCTCCTGATGTTCGTGCACGGATACCAGTCGTACCTCTACAACCGGATGCTCGCCGAGCGCCTGCGGCGCGGCCTCCCGATCCACGAACCGGTGGCGGGGGATCTCGTCCTGCCCGCCGACCGCCTCGGGCTCCCGGATCGCGATCGACTCGTCGACGTCACGTGCGACAACCTAGACCGGGTGGCCGAGCGGTGCCGGGAGGGCAAGGCGTGGGTCGCCGGCCTCCTGTACGGCTCCGAATCCGAGTTCGCCGGCGGCGAGCCCGGACAGATCGAGAAGCAGGTCGTGGGCTCGGAAGGCCTTCGCGGGGAGGATTTCATCATCCCGGAGCTCCCGCGGCTCTCCTCGAAGGGGACGCGACGGGAGGTCCTCGCGCCGTTCCATGACTTGGACGCCGCGGTCATCGACGATGGACTTCGGGTGAGCGTCGAACTCACGCGAGGCGCCTACGCGACGTGCCTGCTGCGTGAATTCATGAAGGCCGCGTGACCCGGCTCCCGCCGAATCCGCAGAAACGCCGGGCCCGGCCGGGGGTCACGTTCGCAGCTTCGTCCAGAGGTCCGCGAAGCGATCGACCGCGTCATCCCGGAAACTCGATCGGTTCGCGAGGAGGAGTTTCCGAACCTCCTCCATGTCTTTGATCGTGAAGACGCTCTCCCGCTCCCTCTTCGTCCGGACGAGCAAGTCCCGCTGCATCAATTTCTGTAGGTGATACGACAACGTGGACTTCGAGACCCCGACGCTCATCTGTAGCTCGGCGAAGGTGCGGCCGCCGTACGTTAGGAGCTCGAGCATGATCTTTCGAGGCACATCCTGCCTCAGGACCGCGAGGATACGCCGCTGCGCCTCGACGAACGCGCGCGCGATGAAGTACCGCTTGCGGTGGCCATCCTCCTCGGCCTTCAGGACGCCGTTCCGTTCCAGGTATCCGAGATGATAGGACAGCATGCCCGTCGACATGCCGAGCGCCTGCCCGATGCGCCGCAGGTGGACGCCCGGGTTCGCCGTCAGGAAGTCGTAGATGCGACGGCGGCTTTCCAGTTCAAGGCCTTCGGTCATCGGATCACCGGAGTAGGGCGAGGTAGAGGGACACGAGGCCCGCCAGGTTCAGGGCGAGCCAGGGCATGCCGACGGACGATATCGGCTGCGTCGCGATCTCGGCGAGAAGCCACACGCCTTGGGCGAGGAAGAGGCCAAACGCCGCGCTCAGCAGGAGGAAACGCCGCTCTCTATGCCGGACGTACGATTGCACGGACACCGTCGCGAGGATCGCCGCGAAGCCCGCAAACGAAACTCGGAGGAAGACGTCCCACGGACCCATGTCAGGCCGACGCATGCGGAATCGAACTAAAGATACTTTGCGTACAGCGGTCGAAACGGGTCCGATCGCGCCTCCGCCAACGCACTTCGAAGGACGTCCTAAGGAGTTGCCCGGGCGGACCAAAACCGGCATATCATCGAACGGACAGTAGTTGGTAGATGGAGGACGGCAAGGGCGCGTGCGCAAATCTCGCAAAGGCGGCGGCGGCGTTCACGGTGCTTTCACTGCTGCCCGTCGCACTCAGCGGATCTGCCCCCTCTCACGCGTCCGCCGGCCTCCTCCCTATTTCGGCGGGCGACCTCTCGCGCGAGTCGGCCGCCGCCCAAGACGTTCGGTTCACGTCGTTGCTCTTCGGATCCTTCGTGTACATCGAGAACCAGGTGGTCGGGACCTACGTGAACTTCAACTACAACGCTTCCAGCGGGTCCGTCCACTCGTACCTCGCGACCGCCGCCGTCCCCATGGTCATTTACTTCGACGCGATCGATGTGGGCCACTTCGCTCCGTTCCAGACCCCGACCGTCGACGGCCCGCGATTCGACGTGCTCGGATACGACATCGAGATCACCGCGCATGACGACCCCACGGGCCTCTTGGAGATCCGTTCGGCCGCCGCTCGGAACGTGACGATTACCCTTCCGTATTCCGCGACGAACATCTCGCAGCACGCGACGGTCGGCTCGTGGCCCGCGTCCTCCCTCTCGTATTCGATCGGAGAGGAACACGCTCGCTTCGTCCTCGGCGTCGGCACATTCGGCGTCAACGGAACGCAAGTCGTCGCGAGCATGGCAGAGGCCGACCTGCTCGTCTTCAAGGCGGTCCCCACCTCGACGCCGTACCAGGCGGAGTGGAGGGCGGTCCTCGATGCGATCTCTGCAGGACAGATCGTCGCCGAGCTCGATCTGATCGCAACCTCGGATGGCCGATGGGTCCAGAACTCCGCGTGGTATCGGATCGATGTGACCGCGTGGCCGCGCGAGGTCACGCCGGGCAAGGCGTCGTTCCATGTCGGCTCGCTCACGTCGAGCGCGGCGATGGGCGGCGCGGTGGTGCTCGTGGCCTTCGACCCGAACACGATGCCGGCGGATGCGACCCGGGAGTTGCGCGTCCGCGTGAACGGGGTCGACGTGAACGTCACGGCAGACACCCTGGGGCTCTTCTATTCCCCCGGATCGAAGGCGGCCTCGTCCGCGTACACGGTCCTCTCCCTCCCGGGGACGGTCCTCGCGATCTACCTGCCGAGCCTCGAGGCGAGTTCCGTGGAAGTCGTGAGCGCTGTGCCGCCGCCACCGCCGATCGCATTCCAACCCGACTCCGCCCTAGCGCTCTTCATGGCGTTGCTGCTGGTCGCCGCGGCGGCTTCGTTCATGTTCCGGCGCCGGACACCCTAGGGCGTCGATCGGCAGGGTGTTCGCGGCTCGGGGGGTGTCTCCCTCCGAGGCGACGACCGCGCACGTACAAATAGCGGGGCCGGCATCGCGACGCGAATGCCCGAGGATGAGGTGTGCGGCGTCGTCGGGTGCGGAAAGGAAACGAAACGGTCGCTGTCGACGAAGAAAGTAAAGGAAGCCCTGCCGGAGCTGAAGCTCCTCGCCGACTCCCGACGGGTCCACCTCTGCCGCGACCACTACCGGCAGTTTCGCAAGAAGACGAGGGAAGAGCGGGAGCTCGACCGCGCGACGTGGCAGTGATTCAAGCGGTCTTCTCGAGCGAGAATGGAGACGACCGACTCGGCGTCCGGCAGTCGACGACGCTCCACCGAACAGGGGAGGCGTCAGCGCGGCTTTCAATTCCTAGGACTTCGACGGGACGCGGGAAACCTCGCTCGAAACGCTCACTCGAAGAACAGTTCCCGCAACCCCGTCTTCTCGTTGAGGCGTCGGTCCATCCGGATCGAGTCGAACCGCTCGAGCTGGATTTCGTTGACGACGGCGGTCTTCGCGCGGAACAAGTGGCCACCGATGACCGTGTGATCCGGCCGACCGAGTGCGATGTGCAGATGGAGCTTCGGGTCCGCGCGCATCGCGATGCTGCCGTGGAGGCCGAGGAGCTCGTGGCGATCCCGGAACGCCGCTTTCTCGTAGCCCTTCGGCCCGAAGAACCCGATCTCGAAGTCCTGGACCATCCCGATGCCCCAGAGGAGGGACCCGCTCACGATGCCATGCTCCGTCGCGGCGGCCTCGACGCTCGGGACGAGGTCCTCTCCGTCGGAGAGCGTCAGAAGGACCGTGTTGCCCTCGCTCCGGCTCTCCGCGCGCATCACCTCATGAGGAAGGCTTCGGCCTTGATCCTCAATCGCCGCTCGACCGCCTTCGCGAGGTCCTTCGCATTGCTGAACGCGGTGTACACGCGCCGGGGACCGCAGGCGGCGATGAACTCGATGACGTCCTCGAAGTCCCCGTGGTCGCTCAGCGGGAACTGCGCGTCCAGGCCGTAGCGTCGCGTGTAGTCGAAGAACGCGCACCACCCGCTCACGTACGCCGACCGAAGGCCGATCGAACCGAGCCACGACACGCTGTCGTCGAGCGGCGGCCGCAACCATCCGGGCGGAAGGACGTACACGCGAGGATCGTTCCGCTCCCCTTCCGCGAGTTCCGAGATCCGGCGGTACCGCAACGGGATGCCGTACCGCACGTAGACGTCCGCCAGGTCCGCGATCTTGTCGGAGACGGCGACCTCGACCCCGAGACGGTTCGCGAGGGCGATCAGCTCTTGGCTCTTGCCGAACACGTACCCGCCCAGGGCCACCGGCCCGTCCGCGAGTTCCATCTCGAGCCAGCCGAGGAGGTCCGACTCCACCTCGTGCTTCGGCGGGAAGCTGAACCCCGGCCGTCCGTACGTCGCGTCGACGATTAGCGTATGCACGCGCTCCGGCCGGGCGCGGCCGCACGTCGCGCCACCTTCCGGGTTGAAGTCGCCCGTGTACAGGAGGTCGTCCACGCGGACCATCGCGGAGCCGAAGACGTGGCCCGCGTCCCGGAGCGTGACGCGGAAACCGTTCATCTCGATCTCGTTGTCGTACGGCAACTCGACGCCCGTGCCGGATCCGCGCCGCACGCGGAGGACCTCGAGCGTCTGCGGCGTCATCACACCGCCCGACGTCAGATGGTCCATATGGCCGTGGCTCACGATGCTGCCCGGCGTCTTGCGGACCGGGTCCAGGATCACCTCTTTGAGCGCCTCCTGGACGAGGAAGCCGCCCTCGTACCGCACGCGCATCAGGCCCGCCTCGTGAACACGTACCTCGTCGGCACGCGCCGCTTCAGGCCCGTCCAGTATTTGCAACGTTCGCAGCGATAGCCCAGGGTCACGGTCCCGCCGAACACGGTCATGTTCCGGACTTTCTTCAGGCGCGCGCCGCAGACGGGACACTTGATGAGGGACCGCATCTCGTCCGTGTCGCGGCAATTGATCTCGAGGTCGACGAGGCCCGAGTCGATCGCGAGGAGCCGGAGCCGCGGCTCCCCGACGCGGTAGCGCTCGTCGCCTTTCATGTCCTTCTCGACGAGGGACTTGAGCCGTCGTTGGCTGTCGACGATCTGCCGCGTGCTGAACACCCGGACGAGGCTCGCCCTCACGCGGTCGTCGCTCGGGATCCGATACGACGGCATCCGCTCGCGGAAAGGGACGTGAGGCTACTAAGGCTTCCGGGAAGGGGTCCGAAGCGGCTACGCCGGGATGAAGAGCGTCTCCCCGCTGACCTCCGTGTTGAAGTTGAATGGCGTGTCCTGAACGTTCAGCCGGACGCCTTCGTCGGCGCCCGCCGGTGCGCTACCGACGACGCAATCCACCGTGAGGATGCCGCTGAAGGTGACGCCCGGGAACTCGCTCGGGTGGATCGCGACGCGGATGAGGGCGAGGCCGCCCTCGACCGTCGTGCCGTCGAATACGATCGTCCCGTACGACTTGAACGAGATGAGCCCGACGACGTCCCAGGTTCCGTGAGCGAACACGGTCCCGTCCGCGAGGTGGTGGACGAACGTCCCGCCCCCCGTCGCCTCGCGCGTCGCAGGGTCGAACGTGCCGTCGCCCGCAATCTCGACCGTGTCTCCATTGTCCGCCATCGAGACGTCGGGACAGGCGCCCTCCTCCCCGCAGAGGAGCCCCGAGCCGACCAGGAAGACTCGGACCCCCGAAGGCCGCCCGGACGCCGCGACGACGCCCAGACCCGCCACGATCACGAACGCCGCCAACACCACGCTCGCACTGACCAACGCACGCCTCATTCTCGGACTGGAACCCATTCGCAGCGCACCTCCGCCCCGAGCCCTCACGGCTGGGTGAAGGCTCTCGGCTCGATATTGCGACGGGGTTCTAAAACCTGCGCTAGAATCCAGATGGGTCTCGATTCCGGAACGACCACCATCGCGGGTTCGAGCGGGAGAGCCGCCAAGCGACCCACGGGGGTGACGATCGCGCGCGTTCCCAGGCCCGCCGCGTACGGGACGATCGTCGGCGTGGCCTCCAGCCGGTAGATCGTGGTCGGTGTCGTGACCCATAGATATCCGTCCCGGCCCATCTCGACGTCTAAGATGGCTTCCGACGCCGTCAGGAGGACCGTCTCATTCACGACGGCCGTCCCGTCCGACGTGAGCGTCAGCTCCCGGACCCGGTGGTCGTTGTACGCGCCGAACATCAGGTGGTTCCGCGACTGAGGGAGGAGGGATCCCGTGAAGAACGCGGCGTTCGTCGGTGCGATCGTTGGTACTCCCCACCACGCGATCGGCATCACGGGGCTCGGACCGTCTCGGTTCGTGCTCGCGATTGACGGCGGGATCGTGCACGTCGCCGAAGGTCCCCAACCATAGTTGCTGCCGGCAGCGAGGAGGTTCACCTCGTCGTTGCAGTTGGGTCCGTTCTCCGTTACGTACGCGCGGCCCGTGACGGGGTGCCACGTGAGGCCGAACATGTTCCGGTGCCCGTACGTGTAAATGAGGTTGTCCCAGGAGAGGCTGCCGAAGAAGGGGTTGTCACTTGGCGGGCTCCCGTCCGAATTCATGCGGAGGACCTTGCCCAGCACGGTGGTCCCGCTCTGCGAGAACGAGGGATTCGCGTTCTCCCCGACGACCGCGTAGAGTTTCCCGTCCGGCCCGAACGCGATCACGCCGCCGTTGTGGTTCAGCGCGCCGCTCAGGTTCGGCATTCGGAGGATTACGGTCGCCGAGACGCCTATGTCTCCGCTCGCCTGGATCCGCACGATGCGGTTGTACGTGCCATTCGCTCCATCGTCGTACGTTTGGTATGCGTATACGTAGGGAGTGGTGGGAAATCCGGGATCGAGTGCGAGGCCGAGGAGCCCGCGTTCCCCCGAGGCGTCGGTGTTCGAAAGCGTGTAAAAGGGCGTCGGGAGGACGGCCCCGTTCTCGATGATCCGAATCGCTCCGCTGTTTCGCTCCGCGTAGAACACACGCCCGTCCGAGGCGAATGCGAGGGCGATCGGCCACGCGAGGCCGGTCTGCACGGAGACGAGCTGGACCGCCGGATTGCCGGGGCCGGGCTGCGAGATCCACCACCAGACGAGCCCGAGACCGGCGACCGTCGCGAGCACCGCGGCGAGGACGATCGCGATGACGACCCGGTCCCTCCGCGGCGTCACGGGTCCGAAAGGCCGCCCCGGCCTAAAGGCCCTTCGCCCGGGGACCTCATCCCGTCAGCGCGACGAGCCGAATCGGCGATCCGGACACGCCCTCGAGGCGGAGCGGGAGGGCGAGCAGAAGGAATATCGGCGATCGGAGGGCCACGAGATTCGGTTTGCGCCGCGAAGCTTTTCCGGGCGGTGCGAATCGGGAGGACGATGGGCGCTGACGACCTGGAACGACTGACTTCCGAGATCGTCGCGTGCCGCAAGTGTCCGCGGCTCGTCCGGTACCGCGAGGCCGT
>DASPXQ010000137.1:0-3422 GCA_035637195.1 Thermoplasmata archaeon
GCAGGATCACGACGCACGCCGGGAGGAACGCGCCGAGGGCGGTGCGCGATGCGCGCCGCACCTGGCCTCGGAGGCGGACGCCTTGTGCGATCGACGCGGCGTTCGGGAGCAGGGCTAGGAGCGATAGGACCACGAGGATGATCCAGATCGGGTCCGGGGACACGGAGGCCGAGTACCGAGCCCCGGGTTAAAGCTTGAGGACTCAACCGTGCTCAGTGGGGGACTTGAGCGACCGCGTGCCCGCAGTACACTCAATGCGCGTACTCGATGGAGAGGAACATCCCGCACGCCGTGCAAGCCCGCTGACGGATCGGCTCGCGGACGATCCCCGGGCCGGCGCCGACGACGATCGCGATCGCTCCACCGGTGATCGAGAGCGCCATCCCAACGAAGAACCCTCCCAAGCTGAAGATGCTCAAGGCGCCGAACACGACCGTCACAATTCCCCACACGACCCCTTGATTCGGCCGAACGAAACCCAGCGAGGACCCGACGAGCACGAGGACTCCGGACACGAGGCCGAGGACGAACCCGAAACCGCCCAGGAAGAACGGCCCTCCGTAGTACGGCGAAAACAGGTAGGGCAGATAGATGACGCTCACCAAGAGGATGAGGATCCCCCCGACCAGACCAAACACGAACGAGACCGCACTGCGGCTGTCGCGTATCATGGCAGCGCTCGGGCGGGGATCGGCGGCCCGCCATATCATCCTTCGCGAATCGGTCGGCCGCCGGCTCACGACCCCACGAGGACGTCGTCGCCCTCGATCCGCACCTCGAACGTCCGAAGGCGCGCGGCCGGATTGATCGTGTTGGCGCCCGTGCGGACGTCGTACTCCCATCCGTGCACCGGGCACGTCACGACGGGACCATCGAGCTCGCCTTCGCCGACGGGACCGCCTCGGTGCAAGCAGACGTTCGAGAGCGCATAGAACCGGCCATCGACGTTGAAAAGGGCGACGGGATGGCCCAGCACGACGACGACGCGACCGCTACCGGGTGGCACCTCTGTCGTCTTCGCGACCCGTATGAACGCAACCATCGTGCCTGCGAGCCGTGCCGCCCCCATGAAGCTTGCGAAAAGATTTATCACCGCTATGCAGCATGGAAGGGCGGGTTCCCCATGACCCGCGAGGAACACGCGAAGTTCACGGCCCAGTGCAAGGAGTTCGTCCTCGCCATGAGCCGGCTGGAGCAGCGAATCGGCAAGCTCGACGACGGCTTGACCAAGGACGAGCAGAGGTCCGCCTTCAAGGAGATCTTCGAATGGCTCGGCACGACGACGGAGATTCCGCCGAACTCCTACACCCGGGAGTGGGCCCGCGAACTGCTCGCGGCCGTCGGCGCGATGGCCCAGTACGGGAAGTACGAAGGCTCCACAGACGGGTACATCGTGTAACGCCGCCTCTCCCAGAATGAGCGGGGTCGCGCCACTCGGCTCGCCCGATTCGGCGAGAGCCGGATCTCTCCCGGTGGCGCGAGGCGAAACCTTAATCATGGCCCCGCCATCCATCGCCTCGAGGGCGTGGGTTCGATGGAATTCCGGAACGAGCGGACGTGGCAGAACGCCGTGGACCTCGGGAAGACAGAGGAGTTCCACGCGCACTACGAGGCCGCGGTGGACAAGGTCCGCGCGGAGTTCGGCGCGAAGCACCCGATGATCGTCCACGGCCAAGAGGTGTGGGCCGACGCGACGTTCGAGGACACGAGTCCTGCCGACACGACGCTCGTGCTCGGGCACTTCCAGAAAGGCACGCGGGCCCACGCGAAGCAGGCGATCGAGGCGGCGAAGGCGGCGTTCCCCGGATGGGCCGCGACACCGTACCCGGAGCGGGTGCGCATCGTCCAGCGCGCGGCCGAACTGATTGCCGAGCGGAAGTTCGCGTACGCCGCGCTCATGTCCTTCGAGAATGGGAAGAACCGGTACGAGGCCATGGCCGACGTCGACGAAGCCGCGGACCTGATGCGCTGGTACGCCGCCGAGATGCTGCGCAACCAGGGTTACGAGCATCCGATGGGGCAGTTCCTCCCAGGCGAGACGACCCGGTCGATCCTCAAGCCGTACGGCGTCTGGGCCGTCGTGGCGCCGTTCAACTTCCCCCTCGCGATCGCCGCCGGGATGTCGACGGGCGCGCTCATCACCGCCAACACGGTCGTCTTCAAACCGGCGAGCGACACGCCTCTCATGGGCCTGAGGCTGTGCGAGGTGCTGCACGAGGCAGGGCTCCCTCCCGGGGTCTTCAACTACGTCACCGGACCCGGCGCCACCGTGGGGCAGGAACTCGTCGACAATCCGGAGGTGGACGGCTTCGTCTTCACGGGGTCGCGCGCCGTCGGGATGAAGGCGTTCGAGACGTTCCGCGGGAATCGACCGAAGCCCATCATCACGGAGATGGGCGGCAAGAACCCGACGATCGTCACCGCGAGCGCCGACCTCGAGAAAGCCGCCTTGGGCGTGATGCGCGCGGCGTTCGGCTTCGGCGGTCAGAAGTGTTCCGCGTGCTCGCGCGTCCTCGTCGACCGATCCGTGAAGGAGGCGTTCCTCGAGCGACTCGTCGCGGAGACGCAGAAGATCAAGGTGGGCGACCCGACCGTGCGGGACGTGTACCTCGGGCCCCTCATCAACGAGGCCGCGGTCGCGACGTACAACAAGGCGATCCAGGAGGTCAAGCGGTCGAACGGCAAGGTCCTCACGGGCGGCACATCGGGCAAGGGTCCCGGCCACTTCGTCGCACCGACGATCGTCGATGGCCTGCCGCGCGATCATCGGATCAACCGGGAGGAGCTGTTCGTGCCGATTCTCTCGGTCATCGACGTCGAGGGTCTCGACGACGCCGTGCGGGTCGCGAACGACGTGGACTACGGGCTCACGGCGGGCATCTTCACGCGAGAGCCGGCCGACCTCCGGCGGTTCTTCTCGGAGATGGAGGCGGGCGTCCTGTACGCGAACCGAGCCGCGGGCGCCACGACCGGCGCCGTCGTCGGGGTCCAGCCGTTCGGCGGCTGGAAGATGTCCGGAAGCTCGGGCAAGTCGGCGGGCGGCCATCACTACCTGCCGCAGTTCTTGCGGGAGCAGAGCCATTCGGAATACGCGTGAGGCCCTCGGGCGCGGATATGGCGGCGTGAATGGCGCCTCCGGGGAACGGACGAAACTGGACCTTCTATTAGACGTTGGTGCCGCGGGTCTCGCAACCGTTATGGCGCGCGCCGGATTCCCACGCAGGGGTCGAGCGAGGGAGGAGGCGGTTCCTCTCCGCGGTGAACGCGGTGAAATGGCGCTCCTGAAAGTGAAAGGTCTCAAGACGCACTTCGAGACGCAGGAGGGCACCGTCCGCGCCGTCGACGGGGTCGACTTCAGCCTCGGCGAAGGCGAGAGCCTCGGCCTCGCGGGGGAGAGCGGCTGCGGCAAGACGACGGCCGCC
>DASPXQ010000138.1:0-4685 GCA_035637195.1 Thermoplasmata archaeon
TGGCGCCCCATGTCCATGACATCACCCGGGCGCTCGGAGACAAGGTGAGTGAGCAAGAGATCGAGCGGGAGCTGTCGAGCTACCTGAACGTCTACCGCGTGTCGCTGGACACGGCGAAGCGGTCGATTGTCAAGAAGCACGGCGGGAACCCCGGCAGCCTCGCAGTCGGCGTGAGCAAGACGATCCGGGAGCTGGGCCCCGGCGAACAGAGCGTGAACCTGCTCGTCCGCGTCGTGGCCGTCTACGAGAAGGAGGTCACCCCGCAAGGCCAGGAGACCAAGCGGATCCTGTCCGGGATCCTCGGCGACCCGACCGCGACGGTGCCCTTCACGGGGTGGGAGCCGCTCCCGATGCCGCTCGCCAAAGGCGACGTGATCCGCGTCCAGAACGCGTACACCAAGGAGTACCGCGGCCAGGTGCAGGTGAACTTCGGCTTGCGGACCGTCGTGGGGAAGGAAGCCCCGGATGCGCTGCCGGAGTACAAGCCCGCGGCGGGATTGCCGTACGCCGGCAAGCCGACCCCGGTCCGCGTGGTCGACCTCCGCGAGGGCGCTTCGAACGTCGCCGTCACCGCGCGCATCCTCTCCGTCGAGAGGCGCGAGGTCGAGGTGGACGGCGCCCCCAAAGCCGTCTTCTCGGGCGTCCTGGCGGACGAGACGGGCAAGACGCAGTTCAGCGCGTGGAAGGACTTCGGCCTGAAGGAGGAGGAGGTGCTGCGGATCGAAGGCGCGTACGTGAAGTCGTGGCGGGGCATCCCGCAGGTCAGCTTCGACGAACGCGCGACGATCACGCGGCTCAAGGCGGACCTCCTGCCGCCGGCGTCGCAGCTCAACCTGAGCCCGCGGATGTGGATCGAGGATCTCGCGGAGCGCGGCGGGGCCGCCGACGTCACGGTGCGAGGCATCCTGATCGACCTCCGCGAGGGCTCCGGCCTCGTGTACCGTTGCCCCGAGTGCCGGCGCGTGCTGCGGAAAGGCGCGTGCCGCCTCCATGGCGAGGTGAAAGGCGAGCCGGATCTGCGCGTGAAGGCGGTCCTCGATGATGGCTCCGGCGCATTGACGGCAGTCTTCGACCGCGAACTGACGGAGGCCCTGTTGGAAAAGACCCTCGACGCGTGCATCGCCCAGGCGAAGGAGGCGATGTCGACGGACGTCGTGCGGGACGAGCTGGCGGACGTCATCGTCGCCCAACCGGTCGAGGTGCGCGGGAACGTGACCTCGGACGACTACGGCCTCATGATGATCGTGGAGTCGGCGAAGATCCTCAAGGTCGACGTGCAGGCGGAGGCGCGGGAGATGCTCGAGGGCCTGGAGGGTCCCGCATGATGCGTGAGGTCGCTTGGCGGCTCTTCGCCTCGGAGTACAACGACGCGAACCTCGAGGTCGAAGGCGGCGGGGACCGCGCGCCCTCGTACGTCGTCACGCCGCTCGGCGCGAAGGTGAACCGCATCTTCGTCGTCGGCGTGATCACGGACGTCGAGAACGTCGGGAGCGACATGCAACCGATGTGGCGCGCGCGCGTCTCGGACCCGACCGGGACGTTCAACGTCTACGCGGGCCAGTACCAGCCGGAGGCCGCGGCATCCCTGTCAAAGCTCAAGCCGCCCGTCTTCGGCGCGATCGTGGGCAAGAGCCGCGTGTACTCGCCCGAGTCGGGCGCGGTGTACACCTCGATCCGGCCGGAGACAATCAAAGAGGTCGACGAGTCCGTCCGCGATTACTGGATCCTCGAGGCGTGCCGTTCGCTGCGGAAACGCCTCGATGCGATGGGCGAGGCGGTGAAGATGGATCCGCTGACGAAGGAGGGGCTCGTGAAGGTCGGCGTGAAGGAGGCCGTCGCGGATGGGATCGTGCAGGCCCTGACCCACTACGGCAAGGTGGACCTCTCCCGATACACGGCGATGCTCGCGGAAGGCTTGCGGTACTTGCTACCGGAGTACCGGGAGACGGCGGAGACGGGCGAGCCCGCGCCAACGGCCGCACGGGTGGAGGAGCCGGCGAATGAACCCGACGCCGCGGAGGAAGCGGTCTTGGCGATCGTCTCGGACCTCGACAAGGACGGCAAGGGCGCTCCCTGGGAGGGCATCCTAGCCGCCGCGTCCGCGAAAGGCGTGACGAAAGATTCCCTGGAGGAATCGATCAATTCGCTCTTGGACAAGGGACTCATCTACGAGCCGATCCTTGGGCGGATGAAGAAAATCTGACGGGCATCACGATCGGGTAACGGTCGGGCCCCTTCCGAGGTCTCGGACGACCCGGCGCAGCTACGTCGGCGGAAGATACGACCGGCAGGACCAGCACTTGCGCGCGGCGATGCCGACCTTCGCGCCGCACTTCAGGCACCGACGCATCTTCGGGGCGTTCTCCGTCATGCGTTCAATCCGGCGCAGGCCGAGTTTGCCGCTCGCGAAGCCACCGAGGCCGCATGCCGCGGCGAATGCGAGGCTCAGGAGGATCTCCCAATCCGCGGGCCATAGCGGCCACGCGCCTTGGAAGAGGAGCAGTCGGAACAGATAGATTCCGATGAAGCCGCCAATCGATCCGCCGATGAAGCCGATTGTACCGAGGAAGGTCGTGCGGCCGGCGATCACGCCCGCGCCGAAGAGGGCGAAGGGCAGGTAGAACAGGAGCAGCGCGACGTCGGGGAAGAAGAGCACGGGGAGGCTGACGAGGAAGGCGAGGATGAGGGACGCGGCCGTCGTCAGGCCGAATCCGATGAGGGGATTTCGCACGGCGGGCAAGGGGTCCCTCCGGACCGGCTCGCCAGCGCGTGTGGCCCTTTTCAACGTGCCGGTGTGGCTGTCACGGAATGATAACGAAATGCACATGTCTTGACAAAGCGAAGCGAGATCAAAGCGACATCTGAGCGTCCGAGCTCGAGGTCCGATGCGCATCGATTCGCACCGGGAACCGCACGGGTTCGGACCTCGCCATCGCGCGCACGCGCGAGACGCGAATATTATCGGATGGCCGCTATGGAAATCAGCCTTCACCGACGAGAACGTGCCGATCCGATTCGGCCCGATCGCAATCCCCGATGTCTTTACAAAAGTGCTTTATGCGTTCGGCCCGGATTGACCGCGGGATTGGGATGGCTCTACCCCGCGAGAGCATCTATCTGAGCGTCGACGCTCTCCCGGAACCGCTCGAGCCGACGCGGGTCCGGAAGGTGCCCACCGGAATCGCCGACCTGGATAGCATCGTCGATGGCGGTTTCCCGAGCGGCTCCACGATCCTCCTCTGGGGGGACATCGGCGCGGGCATGCAGGAGTACATCTACACGGCGGGTTCAAAGGTCGCCCTCGTGAACGAGCGGCCCGAGTCGCGCCGCTACTATCTCGGGGACCACTGTGACGATTCGGATTTGCCGTCGCAGGTCTGCTACGTGACCTTCTCCCGCTCGAAAGAGATCATCCTCCAGGAACTCGCGACGTCCTTCAACGGGGATTACTATCGCGCATTCCGAGACCGGACCGTCTTCAAGGACTTCTCGAGCATGTACTTCCGGCACAGCGTCGTGCCCGCCTCCTGGACGCGCGAGGACGACCTGTTCGACCTTCCCTCCTCCGGCCTCCTGGAAGAGCTCGTGACGTTCCTGGACGAGAACGCGCGCGACTCGATCGTCGTGATTGACTCGCTGACGGACCTCGCGATCTCGGACCTCGTGGAGGTCCGGGACCTCGTCACGACCATCAAGGGGATGCAGCGGGCCGCGAAACAGTGGAACGGGCTCGTGTACCTCATGCTCACCCGAGGCATCCTCGAGCACCGCCACGAGCAGCTCCTGATGGACAGCACGGACGGCTGCCTCGTCTTCGAATGGCGGACGTCCTCGAGGTCGAGCACGCGTCAGCGATACATGTACCTCGAGAAGTTCACCGGGGTCCTGCCCCATCTGCCGCGAGACAAGATCGCCCGATTCCCGACGATGGTCTCGGCCAACCACGGCCTCGTCGTCGTGTACATGGAACGCATCTCATGAGGTGATCGCTTGACGGAAACGGAGACGGGACCGGAGAAGTCGGCGGACGGAACGGATGCACCGGCGGACGGATTCGTCCTGACGGGGATCGACGGCCTCGACGAGATGCTCGGCCGAGGGGTGCCGGCGGGACACATCATCACAGTCATGGGGTCGTTCGGCACCGGCAAGACGACCTTCGCGCTGCAGTTCCTCATGCAGGGACTGATCAACGGCGAGAAGGGGATCTTCATCTCCCTCGAGGAGGACGTCGAGTCGGTCATCGCGAACGCAGCCTCGTTCGGTTGGGATCTGAGGCCGTACCTGAAGGAGAAGAAGCTGCACATCGTCAAGCTCGAACCCGCGGACGCAAAGACGACCGTCACACGGATCAAGTCGGAGCTTCCGGATTTCATCAAACGGTCCGGGGCGTCGCGCGTGGCGGTCGACTCGATCAGCCTCCTGAACATGCTCTTCGCAGACGACACGGAGCGGCGGGAAAAGCTGTTCTCCCTGTGCAAGCAACTCAAGTCGACCGGCGCCACGTGCGTCTTCACGGCGGAGGTGAAGGACGACAACGCGCGATCGAGCCGCGACGGCCTCGTCGAGTACGTCAACGACGGCGTGATCGGCCTGCGCTTCAACGAGCGGGAGAACGGGGACGTCCAACTCGTGATCCAGGTGATCAAGATGCGGCGCCTCAGGCATCCGCGGTCCGTGAAGCC
>DASPXQ010000139.1:0-4874 GCA_035637195.1 Thermoplasmata archaeon
CGCGCAGACATCGTACCATGCGTCGATCGTCCTCGCGAGCCACGACCCCGAGGTGCGCGCCGTGCCCGCGGCGACGTACCGCCTCGAGTCCGGCATCCTCTCCCTGGATAGGTGAGGGCAAAGCCTTTATCGTGGCCGGAGGTTGCGACGCGCGACGGGACGCGTCCCATGGACGATGCACGCCAACGGATGCAGCGCCTCGTGGGCCGCGCGTGGGACGAGGCGAGGAGCCCGCTCTATCGCAACGCGTTCTTCATCATGCTCGCCTCGCTGATCGGCAGCCTCCTCGGCTTCGCGTTCCTGTATGTCGTGTACCAGACGTACGACCCGACGGACCTCGGCTACGCGGCGACGATGGTGAACACGGTCACCTTCCTGGTCGGGATCGGGTCGCTCGGGATGCCGATCGCCCTCGTGCGGTTCCTCCCGGAGTCCGACGATCCGACCGCGCTCGTCAACACGTCCCTCTCGATCTCCGGAGTCCTCAGCGCCGCGCTCGCCCTCGCCTTCGTGGTGAGCCTCGGCTTCTGGTCGCCGAACCTGCTCGTCGTCTTCGGCAATCCGGTGTACCTCCTGATCATCCCGCTCACCGCCATCGCGTACGCCTTCGGGCCGGTGCTCGACCAGACGGCGATCGCGCTGCGTCGTGCGGACCTCTTCGCGATCCGCGTCGTGCTGCTCTCCGTGATCAAGGCCCCGCTCCCGATCCTCTTCGTGACGGCCTTCGCAACGGTCCTGGGCGGGACGCTCGGCGTGTACATGTCGTGGTCCCTCAGCTTCGCCATCTCCGTGATCGTCGTGGCACTGATCCTCCTGCCGCGCGTCATCCCTGGCTACCGCCCGCGTCCCCGCCTCAGCCGCCGCCGTCTCCGGCCCATGTTCCGGTTCAGCGTGGGGAACTGGCTCGCGGGGCTCATCGGGAGCGCGGGCACCCTCCTACTGAGCCTGCTAATCATCAACACGCTGCCGAAGGCCACCGCCTCCACGGCGACGGCCGTGTACTACGCCGTGACCGTCATGGCGGGCATTCTCACCGTCATCCCGCAGGCCACGATGACCTCGCTGTACGCCGAGGCGTCCCAGCGGAACGCGAACCGACGTCACGACGAGCGACGGGCCATCGCTCTCTCGATCGCCCTCCTGATTCCCGCCATCGTCGGGATGTGGGTCTTCGCCGACGTCCTGCTGCGGCTGTTCGAGAAACCGGCCTTGGCGGACCTCGGCGCCCAGCCGTTGCGGATCCTGAGCCTCTCGTCCATCCCGGTATTCCTGAACACCGTTTTCGGCACGCGCGTGCGCGTCCGAAAGGAGATTATCCCGCTGATCGTTTCGGCCGCCATCGGATCGGGCGTCACCCTCGGCCTGGGGTACGCCTTGCTGCAGTCCTCCGGGCTCGTCGGCTTGGCGATCGCGGTCGTGATCGGGCAGGCCGCATCGACGCCGTATCTGCTCGTCGTCGCCGGCAGGCCGATGGAGGAAGAGCCGATGCTCGCGCCCACGCCACGGCCCTGAGGAGATCATGGAGACGGCGACGGCGCCCGCAACCGAGACGGCCGGCACGACCCGGTGGACGATCCTGCTCGGCTATTTCGCGGCCGTCGTGGTGGCGGAGATCTTCATCGCGATCCCCTCGGGCCCCGCGGGCGCCGAGCGGCCGTACCAGCCGATCGGCCTGGGCATCCACATCCTCCTCGTCTTCACGCTGATGTTCGGGTCCGTGGTCATGGAGGCGCGCGATCGGACGATGGCGATGCTGCTCGTGACGACGAGCCTCGCCTCCCTCGTCCGCGTCTTCTCGCTCGCGGTGCCGCGGTACAACTTCCTGAACCTGCCGGGGCCGAACGCGGAGACGAATGCGCTGAACACGATCCCGTGGCTCGCCCTCGTGAGCATCCCGCTCCTCGTGGCGATCGCCTCGGTGGCGTACGTGCAACGACTCCGACCGAAAGACCTCGGACTTCACTTCCGGGAGTGGTCGGAGATCCCGATCCAGACGGCGATCGCGGTGACGGGCATCCCGCTCGGGGTCGTCGAGTTCGAGATCCTGAAGCCCGGCCCGTGGATCCCGGACCTGGCGTTCGCGCCGCTCGTGGTCGGAGGGCTCGTCATCTTCCTCGCGACGGGACTCTCGGAGGAGCTGATCTTCCGCGGGCTCCTGCTGAAGCGCGCGATCGAGGGCCTCGGGGACGCCGGCGGCCTGTTGTTCGTGACCGCGATCTTCGCGTCGCTCCACATCTTCTTCCTCAGCGCGATCGACATGGTGTTCGTCTTCTCCGTCGGGCTGCTCTACGGATACGTCGTGCTGAAGACGAAGAACCTCTGGGGCGCAATCGTCAGCCACAGCCTCGGGAACGTCATCCTGTACTTGGTGGCGCCGTTCGTCTTCCGATAGGTTCCGTTCGCGCGGCCGCCGGCCCATGCGGCCGTCTGAAGAGCCTTATTTCGGTCCCGACATCCCCGCGACATGGCCGAGGAGACGAAACCGCTTCGATTCAAGCATGGACTCTCGTTCCTGGCGACGCTCGCATTCGTGGGAGGATTCTTCGGGGCGAGGATCTTCCACATCCTCCTCCCCGACGTCATGATCTTCACCCCGGGCGGAATCCACTTCCATCACTTCTGGTACGGATTGGCGATGATGGGCGTCTCCGGCTGGCTGGGGATCGTGGACACTGACGTCAAGTTCGCTCGCATCTATGCGGTCGTGTTCGGCGTCGGCGCTGGTTTTGTGGGCGATGAAGTCGGACTCCTGTTGACCTTCGACGACTACTATTCGGAACTCACGCTCGACTTCTTCGTCGCGGCCCTCGCTTTCGTCATCCTCGCCGCCCTGCTCCTCCGGTATGGGGACCTGATTCGGCGGGAAGTCCTCCGTCTGAGTCGCCACGAGCGAATCGCATACATCGGTGTCTTCCTCGTCGGATTCTCCCTGATCTTCGTGGCGGTCGACCGGTTCGAGATCGGGGCCCCGCTCATCGCGGCCGGCCTCGTGCTCTTCGCTTGGGGACACCGACGCAAGCTCGCAAAGGTCGTGAATGCGGGGCCGTGACCGGACAACGTTTCCAAATCGGAGCTCTGCGCCCGTTACCAGGAGCGGAAATCCGTCGGTTCCGCGCCTACAAGACTTCGAGGACCTTCACCGCGACGATGAAGCAGAAGACGACAAGCAGCGGAGTGATCGGCACGAGGAGCGTGTGGGACAGCAGTTTCGACTTGGGGCTGCCCGTCTCCTCCGCGTGCGCCGATGTCAGCTCGCGCATGATCAGGAAGAGGATGAGGGACGCGACCGCGGCGGCGCCGAAGCTACCGGCGAGGAACGTTGACGTGACGGTCACGACTGTGGTAATCATCCCTGCCACCGGGTCTTGTAATCTGGTCGAACATGTCTCGACGTATTTAAAGCCATCCCCAACACGTCGCGTTCCTGGCAACGGGACCGAAATCCGTCATCCGGACCACGAGTCTCACCGCTTCCGCCGGTCGTCGCGGCCGCTCGACAGCGCATAGACCGTCGCGGCGATGTACCCGCCGGCCCCGAGCCAGCTGTATGCGATCCCCAGGATCAGTGCGGTATTAAGCTGGAACTGGTACTGCGCGAACCCGTCCGAGCCGGGGAGCATCATGCCCGAGATGCCGAGGATGATCGCGGCAACCAGTCCGGGTCCGAGCACGAACCGCCCGAGCTGCTTCGACCGTTGGACGAGTCGCTCCCGCTGCGCCGCGGTGGCCGAGTCCCGCGGACCGACCATCGTGGGCGCCTCGCTGACGCCCATGTCCATCGCGGCCGCCTCCTGCGCGGTTGTCTGCTCGATCTCGCTCAGGCTCTCGAGCAGCTCGTCGATGTCCCGATCCACGTGGTCCTTGACGGCCGCCGTCTCAGGGAGCGGCGGGGGCAGCCCTTCGGAGCCGGGATTCCGCGACGCGGACCGGCGGTCGAGCTCGTGGATCTGGCGGGTGAAGGACCGCCGCACTGCGACGCCGAGGCCGCCCAGGCCGACGAGGAAGATCGCCGCGACGAGCATGTAGGTCGTGTACACCCAACGCGTGATTTCCTTCTCGAACCAGAGTCCCTGGCTCTGCGCGTAGCCCCAGGCGATGAAGGCGATGACGAGGAAGTACACCCCAAATCCCGCCGCGAGCGAGCGCGGTTGGAGGCCTTTCGCCATTCACTTCCCCCTCGTGCCTGCAGAGCGGATATACCTCATCCCCTCCTTTTTGTTTTTGATAATTAAAACGTCCCGCCCCGGCGACGTGCCAAAGGTATTTCCCGTATCCGTGCGCTCCGGTCCAACGAGGAGGCCGGTTCCCATCGGCGGCCCCGTTCGGAGGGACGTTGCGTGAAATCGTTCCAGACTCCGGAGAGTCGCTTCGCGATGCGCGAGGCGCTGTTCCTCGGGATCGCGGCGCTCGGGGCGTGGCTCTTCCTCGACCATGAATTGCTGGAGGGCGGGAGCCCGCCCGCATGGAACCTCTCGGAGTTCCTCGTCTCCACGATCGTCGTGTACCTCTTCCTCCGGGCGATCGTGGTCATCGTGGAGATGCGTACGCCACGAGCGCACGCGGAACTCGTGCGCTGCCCCGAGTGCGGGCAATGGCTCGACGATCCCACGGCCGCGGGCCGCGCGGCACACCACCGGATCGAGATGAGTCCGAAGCCATCGGAGCGAGAGATCGTCTCCGCGGTCGCACTGCGAAAGGCGTTCGATGCCGCCCGCGTGGCGGCGCAAGCCTCGCGCGACGCGGACCAGATGCAAGGGCCGCCGACGCCCTCCGTGCCTCTGGAGAACATCTCGAGCAAGGACCTCGTCGCCGCGATCGACGATCCGGATCTCCTCGAGCGACTCCGGCACGGACCGAATCCGCCGAGCGATCCT
>DASPXQ010000140.1:0-9370 GCA_035637195.1 Thermoplasmata archaeon
TGTGGCCGTCGTCCATCTTGACGGGGAAGTGCACCGTGAGCTCGCGACGCGGATTCTTCAGGACCTCGAGCATGCCCGAGTCCAAGTTCAGCTTCTTGCCGGCCCGGTCGATCTGCTCTCGGGCGATCTCAAAAGGATTCAGCGTTTCCTTCGCTTTCGCCATGCGAACCGCCTCCCGATATGCGACGGATATCGAAGGTGGCCGCGAGTAGGGACGACCGCTATTAAGCATTGTGGCCGGAGTTTCTGCGGGCGATTCCCACGCCGACTCACCGGCCGACGTCCGAGTAGTCGCGGGGATCGATGACGTGCCGCGGGGTGTCGCCGCGGAGGAACCGCAGGACGTTGTCGAGCGCCGCCTCCATCGCGGCCGCGCGCTGCCCGGGGACCATCGGCGCGACGTGCGGCGTCATCACGACGTTCGGCAGGTCCTGGAACGGGCGGTGGTACGGCCGGCCCTCCTTCGTTGACGGGTACGTCCACCAGGTGTCGAGCGCCGCGCGGAACGTCGGATGGGACTTGAGGTGATCGAAGAGGTCGTCCTCGACGATGAGCTTGCCGCGGGCGATGTTCACGAGGATCGCGTCCCGCTTCATCGACGCGAGGAAGCGGCGATCCACAAGGCCGTCCGTCGCGCGGGTCAAGGGCAAGGCGAGGACCACGGTGTCCGCGGCGGGCAGTTCGTTCGAGATGGCTTCGATCGTCACGGTGGCGTCCGCTGCGCCGGGGTCCGAGTGGCGCGTTCGCGTGACCCCGACCACACGCATGTCGAAGGCCTTGCAGCGCCGCGCGATCTCGGTGCCGATCCCGCCCATCCCGAGGATCAGGACGGTCGACCCCGCGAGGCCTTTGTTCGTGACGCCCTGACGGAAGACGCCACGCCGGATCTCATCCGTCCGGGCGGGGATGTCCTTCGCCGCCGCGAGCAGGAGGGCCATCGCGTGCTCCGCGACGGAGACGTTGTACGCTCCCGCGTTCCCGCAGACGATGGCGCCCACCGGGAACCGCTCGAACGGAAGGTGATCGACGCCGGCGACGAGCGACTGGATCAGCCGCACCTGCGGCGCCTTCGTACGGAAGTCTTGCGGGAACTCCCGGGGGAAGCCCATGGACACGACGACGTCCACCGTCGCCCAGGCCGCGTCCCGCTCGCCTTCGGGGAGATCCTCGAGCATCACGGGCTCGAATGCGCCCAACGCCTTGCGGCCGGCGACGTCGCGGCGCTCTGCGTCCATCGGGGAGGTGAACAGGACACGCGGCATCGGGCCACCCCAGGCCTCCGGAGGACTTGGGCCTTTCGACGCCGGCTACCTCAGCACTCGCTATAGCCGCACGAGTGGCACTTCACGCAGCCCTCCTCGAAGACGAGGGGCTTGCCGCACTCCGGGCACTCGGGGTTCAGGCCTTTCCTCAGCAACTCCGCGGCGTCGCGCGACTCCTTCTCCATCTCGACATCCGTCTCGACGGCGCCGCCGAGCTCGTCGTAGGTCTCGACGGGCGGCTGGATGCCGGTCTTCTGCATCCCGATGTGCCGCTTGATCGCCTTCGCGATCGCGTCGGGGATCGAGTACACGCGCTCGCCGTGATCGACCGCGATCCGCGGGCTGCGGATGCCCTCGAGCTGGTCGATGATCTCGTCGACGGGGACGCCGGACCGGAGGCACAGGGAGACGAGACGCGCGATCCCTTCCGTGAACGAGGCGGTGTAGCCGCCGCCGCGGCCGATCTGCGCGAAGACCTCGAACAGGCCCTTCTCGTCCTCGTTGACGGTGACGTAGAGCGCGCCGTATCCGGTCAGGATCTTCTGCGTGCGGCCCGTGATCACGTCGGGGCGGGCGCGCGGACGCAAGGCGACGGGCTCCGCCGGGACCTCGACCCGGACCTCCTTCGGCTTCTCCGCCTCCGCGACACCGATGTTCATGACCTGGTCCTCCCGCGAGCCGTCGCGGTACACCGTGATGCCCTTGCACTTCAGGTCGTAGGCCAAGAGATACGCTTTCTTGACGTCCTCGACGGTCGCCTCCCGCGGCATGTTGATCGTCTTCGAGACCGCGGCGTCACAGTGGTCCTGGAAGGCCGCCTGCATGCGAACGTGCCATTGCGGCGCGACGTCGTGGGCTGTTGCGAAGACCCGCTGCCACTTCTCCGGGATCCCCTGGAGGCCGCGCGGGGATCCGTGGTTGTCGAGGATCTTCTTCACGAGGTCCTCCCGCCAGAACCCCTCGCGCTTCGCGACCTCCTCGAAGTAGTCCAGGAAGTATGGGAGCTCCTCCCCGTCCATCACGCGCTTGTACCAGATCAGGCTGAACTCCGGCTCGCAGCCTCCAGACGTGTCCGCGATCATCGAGAGCGTGCCGGTCGGCGCGACCGTCGTGACGTACGAGTTGCGAAGCCGCACGCCCTTCTCATGGTGTCGGCTGCCCTCCCACGCGGGATAGACGCCGCGCTCCTCCGCGAGCTTCGCGCTCTCATTATATCCAGTTTCCTGGATAAATTGCATGATTTTGCGGCCCCACTCGACGCCTTCCTTGGAGTCGTACGGGACCTCGAGCATGAACAACATTCGCGCGAAGCCCATGACGCCAAGGCCGATCTTTCGCGTCGCATACGTCATCTCTTCGATTTGCTTGACCGGATACGCGTTCATGTCGATGACGTCGTCGAGCATGCGCGTCGTCGCGCGAATCGTCCCCTCGAGTTTCTTCCAGTCGACATCCCAGCGGCCCGCCGCATTGCGTCTCATATGCCGCGCGAGATCAATCGACCCCAGGTTGCAGGACTCGTACGGCAAGAGCGGTTGTTCACCGCATGGGTTCGTCGCCTCCATGTCCGCGACGTGCGGAGTTGGCTGGCGGCGGTTGTTCTCATCGATGAAGAACAGGCCGGGCTCCCCGTTCTTCCAGGCCTGGTACGCGATTTTGTCTAGGACCTGGCGCGCATCGAGCTGCCCCGCGACTTGATTGTTCCGCGGGTTAACGAGGTCGTACTTCGTCCCGGATCGCAGGGCCTCCATGAACTTGTCCGTAATCGCGACGGAGATGTTGAAGTTCGTAATCTCGCTCGTCTTGTCCTTGCACGTGATGAACTCGAGAATGTCCGGATGGTCCACGCGAAGGATGCCCATGTTAGCACCCCTCCTCTTGGATCCTTGTTTAACCTGCTGGGTCGCGGCATCATACACTTTCATGAATGATACTGGCCCGCTCGCGACGCCCATGGTAGACTTCACGAAGTCGTTCTTGGGTCGCAGACGGGAAAAAGAGTACCCCGTTCCTCCGCCTGACTGATGTATTAACGCCGATTCCTTGAGTGTCTGAAAAATTCCCGCGAGACTATCGTCGACAGGCAGGACGAAGCAGTTGTGTACGATAACGCCGTTGGCAACGTATGTGTTGTCCTCCTCGACTTCCAAGTTGAACACCGTCGTCATGCCAGCCACTCGTTCAACGGACTCGACCAAGTAGGCTCCGTCGCGAACGTACATCGGCTTTCCACCCAAGGTGATCGACCATGGGGTTGCAGTGGCATTCTCCGGAACGTACTCCGATTTGAGGCAGGGTGTTTCACCGAGCCCGACTGCGAGCTCGAATAGCTGCCGCACAAGCCCTTCGTTCGACAAAGTCACTCGAGTCTGGTTCACGTTCACTCTCGTGCCATCCCCGTCAGCGACGCCTCGGAGGAGTCCTGCGCGGAACTCTGCGGGAGTCGCGTGAACCCAGTGTGGTAGTTTCTTGCCTGCGAACCCGCGGCTGAATTCTGTCGCAATCCACTCGCAAAGGATTTTGCTGTGTGCCCGGACAGTGAGCCATGAAGTTGGGGCGTCGATAACGTGAGTTACTTCAGCGCCTACTCCGAATCGGTCCCTCAAGATCGTGATCAACTGATTCGCATAGGCTTCCTCGTGCAGGCCAAGCGTGAAGCGCACAGCTCGAAGTTCGGGGTTGATCTCGCCCTCCGCGAGATACATGCCAAAGAACCAGCCCATGGTCTCGTCGAGTTGCACCCTCGCCTTTACAGGTTTGATCTGAAGACTACGCATCCCAAATTGCAAGTGACGCTGTTTCGAGATATCCGACTGTCCGGTCTTGTTCCGGTATACGAGGTCGCCCTCTACCTCTCCCTCGAACTCGATATGGGTCTTGGCGACATCTCCCGCCAACCGACCGAGCCGTACGTGGCGGCCCGCCAACCCGCTAGCCGGGACCCAGCCGTCCAGCGTAAGGATTGGGTGTTCGTCACTCGCGAACATTGCGGGCATTCGGTGTATTTTGATTCGGTTCACAGTTGATTCTCGCCTCGACGTTGCCAGGACTCTGCGATACCGACCTGCGTGCGTAAGGACGAAATCCCCGACGACAACCTTTTCGATCGGTTTCGGCCCAAGATTCGTGCTGACTGGCGTCCCGGCCGCGAAGCAAGCACTCAACTGCTGCAGTTCGAGCCCTGCGTTCATGAGCGTGGGACTGTTCGGCAGGAACTCAAGACTTGAGATAATGCGGAAGAACCGGCGGGCCGTCTCCTCGACCTGGGCCTCGTCCGCGCCGTAGTTCCGCTCCGCCTGCGCGAGGTTCCAGGCGACGCGCGCGAACAGCTCCTTCGGCGTCTCGATGACGCGGCCGCGGTCGTCTTTCTTGAGGTACCGCTTCTGGAGGACTCGGACGGCGTTGTCGGATAGCTTTGGATCCGGCTCGCGCTCGACGATCTGGATGGCCTTCGAATCAGCAACTCTCATCTGTTCCATGGAATGAACCCTCTCCCGGGGGAATCAGGTGCCACATAGCATGGGCGGTGATGCCATCCCCGGGGGTGAGCGCAGCGAACCCGGTCACCGGGTATATTACTTTTTGAACCACGTATGTTACCAGCAGCGCCATCGGCTGTTACCATATCTGTTACCACACCGGCCGACCATACGGGTCCGCCAGGCATGAAGATGGCGCAGAGGCCCGTGAAACTACGACCGCGGACCGGCGCCTTCACAGGAAGGGGAGGGGTACGACCCTCGCCGGATGCGACGTCCCGCGGATATCGACCTCGACGGGAGTTTGTGGCGCCGCGTGATCGCGATTGGCGAAGGCGAGCGCGATCCCCACGCGCAGGCTCGGGGACATCGTGCCGCTCGTGACCCGGCCGATCGGCGTCCCACCGGACACGACGGCGCACCCGTGTCGGGGGATCCCCCGGTCCTCCATCCGCACCCCGACAAGCCGCGGATAGTCGTCCCGCGCCCGTTGCGCCTCGAGCGCGTCGCGGCCCACGAACGGACGGTCCCACTTCACGAGCCATGCGGCGTTCACCTCGAGCGGCGTCTGCTGGCCGTCGAAGTCCTGCCCCGAGAGCAGGTAGCCCTTCTCGAGCCGCAGCGTGTCCCGCGCGCCCAGGCCGATCGGCTTCAGGCCGACGTCGGCGCCGGCGGACAGGAGGGACGACCAGACCCACACGCCCTCGGGGGCGGCCGGGAAGAGCTCGAACCCCGCCTCGCCCGTGTAGCCCGTCCGCGTGACGAGGAACGAGGCCCGTCCACCGGAAGCGGACGGGTCCCCTCGGGGGCCGTTGGCGGGGCCGTCCGACGGCCGCGCCCCCCACCCCTCGATTTCCGGTGGAACCGCGCGGGGCCGGGACCCCCACGGCGCCGGCGGCACGAAGTCGATCGAGGCGGCCCCGAACGGCCGGATCGCCGCGAGGTCGACTGAGGTGAAGCGCTGCAGCAGATCCGGGGCGCGGGGGCCCTGGAGGGCGAGGCAGAGAATCCGCTCGGTGCGGTCGTCAAGCCCCACGCGGGAGAGGTGCGCCCGCAGCCACTCCACGACCGCCGGTCGAGGCCCCGCGTTGCACACGACGAAGAACCGGTCCGGGGCGAGGCACGTCACGATGACGTCGTCGAGGATCGTGCCGTCGTCCCGGAGGAGATGCGTGTACCGCGCCCGGCCCGGCGTCGTCGGGAGGGCGTTCGCGCTGAGCCGGTCGAGCGCCTCGTGCGCGGAATCGCCTTCGACGAAGAGCTTGCCCATGTGGCTGACGTCGAAGAGTCCGGCGGCTCCGCGGACCGTGAGGTGCTCCTCCACGATGCCGGCGTATTGCAGCGGCATCTCCCATCCGCCGAACTCGATGAACCGCGCGCCGGCCTCCCGATGCGCCCCGTACAGCGCGGTCCGCAGCGCCATCCGCCTCCCGATGGCGAGATGCGGATGAAAGCCTTCGTACCCGGCAAAGCTTATGCGCGGTCGCCTCATAGCCGCGGGCCACCATGGGCGTCTTCCGCGAGCTGCGCTACGAGTTGAGCGCGCTCTTCTTCGCCCTCGGGGTCCTCGGCGTCGTCTTATCGTTCACGCAATACCTGATCCCGACGCAGAGCCCGCCGTGGCTGCAGTCGATCCATCAGGCCGTCGGACAGTACGTCGTCTGGGAGGCGTTGCTCGGCCTGCTCACGGTCCTGGGCGGGGGCTTCTACTTCGTCGACACGATCCGGAAGGAGCGGGAGTTCGACCGCCTCGTCTCGACGACGTCCAAGGAGGTCTTCGTGAAGAACATGAAGCGGCTCGAGGAGCTGACGTACGATCACCTGCCGTCCGCGTACGAGCGGCGGTTCCTCGACAAGAAGCGGGAGTTTCACATCCGCGGCTGATTGGCGGCTGATCACCCGATGTCGCGGGCGAGAACGAGGCGCCCGAGTGACTCCGCGGCCGCCCGGTCCCGCGGTCGGCATCGCACGACGACGTCGATGCGGTCCCCGCGGTGGTCCGTGGACACGACCTCCGCGTGCTCGTACAACCAGTGCAGTTTTCCGCCGGCCGCCGCGTCCTGGACGAGGACCAGGTGCAGCTCAATCGGATAGGCGAACGCCCGATGGATTGCGTCCCGGAGCTCCGGCAGTCCCTGGCCGGTCCGCACGGAGATCGGGAGGGCGGCCCGGTGGAACTCCGATTCCGCGAGGAGCCGGGCCCTCGCCGTCGCCGTGGCCTCGGGCAAGAGGTCGGCCTTCGTGAGAATCGGCACGACGACGTCGGCGGACACGTTCGGGAAGAGGGTCCGGGCGGCGAGGCGCACCTTCCTGCGGATCTCGTCCTCCGAGTCGACCGCGTCGACGAGCAGGAGGATCAAGTCCGCCCGCAGAATCTCCTCGAACGTCGCGTTGAAGGCCTCGACCATCCAGAACGGCACGCCGTCGACGAAGCCGATCGTGTCCGTGAGCAGGATGCGCTTGCGCGTCCCGACGAGGCTCCGCGTCGTCGTCGCGAGCGTCGAGAACATGCGGTCGTCGACGAGGACGTGCTCGTCCGTCAGGGCGTTGAGCAACGACGACTTGCCCGCGTTCGCGTACCCGGCGAGGGCGACGAGATGGTAGCCGCGGTCCTTGCGGACGGCGCGCCGGACCTCCCGCTCGCGGCGGATCGTCCCGAGCTCGTCGCGGATCCGTTTGATCCGTCGCTTCACGGTCTCGTAGTACGCGTCGACGCGCTGCTCCCCACCGGCCATGAAGCCGGGCCGCTCGCCGATGTCCGTTTCGTGAATCCACTCGCGGAGGAGCGGGACCTCGTATTGCAGGAGCGCGAGTTCGACTTGCAGCTTGCCCTCCCGGCTCGAGGCGCGTTGCGCGAAGAGCTCGAGGAGGACCCGCAGGCGGTCGTAGCACTCGACACCGAGGTCGCGCTCGAGCACGTGGTGCATCGTCGGACGCAGCTCGCCGTTGAAGACGACGGCATCGACGCCGCCCGCCTCGACCCGCTGCCGGATCTCGTCGAGCTTCCCCCGCCCCACGAAGGTGCGGCCGTCCGGGTAGTCGCGCCGCTGGACGATCGTCTCGGCGACGCGGTGCCCGGCCGAGGCGAGGAGGGCCGTGATCTCCTCGACGGCGGGGGTGAGGGAGACCAGGAGGACGTCCAACGGCTCTCCGAACGCCCGGCGCCCCAAAAGGGTTTCCAGCGGAAATCGTGGGGTGGGGGCCACGCGGGCCCTTGTCGTCCGGCGATCCTGTTAACCTTAAGTAAGGTTAAATCGTTCCCGGGGCCGTGCAGATCGGCTGTGGCCTGACGACGAAGGAGATCCGCGGTCGGCCCTACCTCTACTTCTGGCACTACGAGGAGCGGGGCGGCCGGCGGGTCCAGTTGTTCCGGTACCTCGGCTCCGCCCGATCCGAGGCGGCCCGGCAACGGCTCGCGGAGGCCCTCGACGCGTACCTCGAGCGAGCGGGCGCGGAGCTCCGGCGCCGACGGGCGGAGATCCTGTCGCGGCTCCCGCCGCCGTGAGACAACGGCTTATACGGGCGGCGGCCATCGGAACCGAGGCCATGCAGGTGCGGGTCCGGCTCTTCGCCACGTACCGGGAAATCGCGGGCGAAGGCGCGCTGCCGTGGACCCTTCCGGACGGCGCGCGGCTCCGGCAGCTCGTAGCCGCCCTCGTCGGGACGTACCCGCGGCTCGCGGCCCACGCGGACACGATGCTCTTGGCCGTGAACCTGAACTACGCCTCTCCCGATGTCGTCTTGCACGACGGGGACGAGGTCGCCCTGATGCCGCCGGTCAGCGGGGGTCGGATGTGATCGCGGTCCAGCGGTCCCGCATCGACGTGGCACGCGTCGTGGACGGCGTCCGCCGGGACGACGCCGGCGCCGTCGTCGTCTTCCTGGGGAGCGTGCGGGCCGACGCCGGCGTCCGCGCCCTGGACTACGAGGTGTACGTGCCGATGGCCGAGAAGGCGCTCGCCGCGCTCGTCGAGGGCGCGAAGTCGAAGTTCGAGGTCCTCGAGATGTCGATCGTGCATCGGGTCGGCCGCGTCCCGGTCGGCGAGGACTCCGTGGTCATCGCGTGCTCCGCGGCCCACCGCGGCGCGGCCTTCGCCGCCTGCTCGTGGGCGATGGACGAGGTCAAGCGAATCGTCCCGATCTGGAAGACCGAATCGTCGGCGATGCCGAGGCGAGCCCCGTCCCGCCGGAATCGACGGGCCTAGGGTGGCCTGAGAAATACGGCCGGGGTCGCACGGACCCCGCGCCACGATCCCCCGTGAGGGGGAAAGAGGTTCGCCCTGCGTCCGCCTAGAAAGAAATCAGGCTCGCAAGCGCGTTCGCCGCGGTGCACGCGGCCTGGTCGTAGAACCGATACCAGTTCGCGCCGTGGGTCCGGGCCTGCTCCGGGATGTGGTCGTTCATGTGAACGCACATCGCGTGCTTCGGCCCTTCGCTCGCCCTCGCAGGAGGCGGTGTCGGCGGAGTACTCGGCGTCGTGCCGCCGCCCGTTCCCGTGTTCCCGGTGTCCGTGTTCGGCTCGTTCACCGCGACGTTCGTCGTGGTCGCGGTCGGCCGCAAGGCGTAGGCCGCGAAGGCCCCCACCACGGTCACGGCCAGGATCACGGCCACTGCCAGTTTTCGCCGTGT
>DASPXQ010000141.1:0-2992 GCA_035637195.1 Thermoplasmata archaeon
GAGACTGCGGCCTTTCATCAACCGCGTGTGAACCCGAGGGCCTAAGCTCTGCAATGGCTCGGCGGCCCAACGTTTCCTTAAGTCATTGGCGGAGTCTGGTCCGGGCGTGGTCTCGTCACATGATTGATGGGCTTCCCGATATTCATTTTGTGTCGCCATGCGAGGCAAACGGTCAAATAGAATCAGGACCGGCCCGACGCAGAGGTCTTCAAAAGTAATCCTCAGGTCCTCGGACGTCTCCACTCCATAGAAAAGTGGACCGGGTGGGATTTGAACCCACGGCCTCTACCATGCCAAGATAGCGATCTTCCAGCTGATCTACCGGCCCGCGAGCCGTCTGTATTCGAAGAAGGGATATGAACTCTTGCGGGCCGATTTCCTCACCGTTGTGGGGTTCGCATTCCTAGGGAGAGATCGTCTTCCGCACCAGGACCCCACTCGTCCCCAGCGGAGCGACGTTCTTGAAGCCCTCTCGTCGGAACATGCCGAGGGTCCCGAACCACCGCCATTCCGGGACGGCGGCCATCTTCTCGGACACGACGGGAAACGCCTCGACGGTGCCACCACCCTGTCTCCGGATCGACTCGAGCGCGGCGCGCAGCGCGAACTTCGCGACGCCCTTCCGTCGATGGCTTTTCGCCACGAAGAAGCACGTGATCCTCCAGAGCGTGTCCGTCTGGTCGGGCACGGTGGCCTCGCGGTAGGTCCGTCGCGCGTCGATCCTCGGGAGTTCCTCCCGCTTCCCGTATTGACACCAGCCGATCGGAATCTTGCCGTCGTAGACGAGGACCGCATGGGCGCGGCTCTCGCGGACGAGCGCCTCCTTGTCCTTTCGATTCAGTGCGCTGCGCTGTTCTGCAGACAGTCCGCGTCCGACCGGCCTCGGCCGCTGGTAGAAGATGCACCAGCATTCCCCTTGCTGGACCGCGAGCGCCGCGAAGTCGCGGAAGGTTCGTGCGCTCAGCTCTCGCGTCGTGTACGCCATCGCCGCCCGGCTCCTAGCGTGCCGGACCGCGGACGAGAACCGCATGGCGGAAGACCATCAGGCCGCCGCCTTCGCCTTCTTCTCCGGGGCCGGTTTCCTCACGGTCTCCGCGAACATCTCCAGCGGCTTCTCGCGCCGGAGTTTCTCCCCGGGAATCGGGACCGGGTATTCGCCGACGAGGCAACCGAGGCAGACGTCGTCCCGCGAGTGCTTGAGCGCCGCGATGAGCCCCTTCAGGGACAGGTATCCGAGCGAATCCGCGGTGATGAACTCGGCGACCTCCGGCACGGTCTTCTGATTCGCGATGAACTGATCCCGCGTCTTCATGTCGATCCCGAGGTAGCACGGGAACCGTATCGGAGGGCATCCGATCCGGACGTGGACCTCCTTCGCGCCGGCCTGCCGCAGGATTTGGACGATCTTGCGGATCGTCGTGCCGCGGACGATCGAGTCGTCGATCAGGACAATCCGCTTGTTCTTCACCGCCGATCGGATCGGGTTCAACTTGAGCATGACGCCGATCTCACGGTCCTGCTGGTCCGGCATGATGAACGTTCGCTCGATGTACCGGTTCTTGATCAGTCCTTCGACGACCGGAAGTCCTGCGACCTGCGCGTAGCCCTGCGCCTGCGCGCGGCCCGATTCCGGTACCGGTACGATGATGTCGGCCTCAACCGGATACTCCTTCGCGAGCTGCTCGCCGATCTTCACGCGGGCGTCGTACACGAGCCGCTCGTCGAGGACGCTGTCCGGCCGCGCGAAGTAGACCCACTCGAACATGCAGTGCGCGGTGTGGTTCGGATGCGGGAGCCGCATCGACTCGAAGCCGTCGGGCCGCAGTTCGACGATCTCTCCCGGTTTCAGGTCCCGTATGAACTTCAACCCGAGCGCATCGAACACGACGCTCTCCGACGCGATCATCATACGGCCGTTCCCCTCCCCGATGCAAAGGGGCCGGATCGCATACGGATCGCGCACCGCATAGACGGTATCGTTGATCATCAGGGCGAGGCTGTACGCGCCGACGAGACGGCGGGTGAACTCCTTCAGCGCGCGATGGACGTCGCCCCCGGTGTTGACGATCTCGTTCGCCAGGAGGCGGACGATCACCTCGCTGTCCGAGGTCGTCATGAACGCCCAGCCCTTCTTGCTGAGCTCCTGCCGGATCTCGTCCGCGTTCGCGATGTCCCCGTTGTGCGCGAGGGCGATGTCCCCGTACGACGTCTTCACGACGATCGGCTGGGCGTTCTCGAGCACGCTCGAGCCGGAGGTGGAGTAGCGCACATGGCCGATGCCCGAATTCCCGCTGATCTCCATCAGGTCCTCGCGGGAGAAGACCTCATGGACCAGCCCCATGCCCCGCTTCGCCTTCAGGCCCCCGTCGTAGACGGCCAGGCCCGCGGACTCCTGGCCGCGGTGCTGGAGGATCCTCAGGCCGTAGTACAGGTCGGACGTCACGGACGACGTGGCGGCGCAGCCGATGATCCCGCACTTCTCCGTGGGGCGAAGGTCGGAGTGTTCCGACGTCCCTTCCTCGCGGGCCATCCTCAATGCCTCTTCGCCCAGGAGAAGTTCCGAAGCTTCTTCGTCCGTCCGTAGCCGCAGGACGCGCAATATCCCTTCTGCTTGTGGAATGCGTGCTTGCCGCAGCGACGGCAGCGGATGTGGACGCTCTTCCGTCCCATCTTGCCGAGCGACGCGGTCCCCTTGGTCACGAAGCCCACCTACGTCATGGGGAGATGTAAATCACATTGTCTCCGCGGACGATCGCCAGATCCATCTTCCGCTGGGCTTGATTGTCCTGCATCTCCTCCGCGTTCCGGAGGACGAGGTTCATGTGCGGGTCGAATCCATCGAGGATCCCGCGGTATCCGCGCCCGCCTTTCAACTCAACCATCACGTTCGAGCTGATCCGTTGGTTGAGGAGAGAAAGCGGCTTAATCATGGGGACCACGTCGCAGCCATGGAGGCGCGATACTTAAAGGTTTATGGGTGGCGCGAACCTCG
>DASPXQ010000142.1:0-2173 GCA_035637195.1 Thermoplasmata archaeon
TCGAAGATCCACATGCACGGCACCGCCCATGCGGGCATGCAGGGGATCCAGGAGGCCCTGCGGTCCGGTGTCGGCGCGAAGGTGTTCGGCGAGACCCGCGTCGGGTACGAGACGCAGCTGGTCGAGAAGCTCCTCGAGGCGATCGCGACGGACCGGCCGTGTGCCTACGGCGTTGCGGAGGTCGCCGAGGCGGTGGATGCCGGCGCGGTCGAGACGCTCCTCGTCAGCGATGCGGTCGTCCGCGACGCAGGGATCGAGGATCTCATGCGGGCGGTCGAATCGGCGCGAGGGGCCGTCGTCCTCGTGAGCCGCCATCACGAAGCGGGCCAGAAGCTCGAGGGCTTGGGAGGGGTCGCGGCGCTCCTTCGGTTTCCGATCAAGTGAGTCGACGCGGCGGACGAATCAGGCGCGCCCGCGGGACTCCCCGCGCACAATCCCCGCCGCCACGAGGTGGGCGACTCGGAGCGGCTCGGGCAGAACCCCACGGACCGTCGTGAGGCGGACGGCCTCCTGGACCTCCGCCCTCGTCGTGCCGACGTACGTGACCCAAAGCGTTCCGTGCGTCGTTTGGATCGATTCGAGGCCGTGTCGCCGGATGACGCGCAATCGTTCCTCCCAGTCCTCGAACCGCCGGCGCAGCGCCGTCTCGATGGCGGCAAGGTCCGGCTTCTTGCGCGTGACCGTCACCACGGGCCGCTCGATCGATGCGTGCAGCGAGTCCACGTCGACGACGTTGAACCCGCCGACCGCGGTCCCGTCGAGGAGGACCATCTCGAGCCCCGTCCGATAGCGCGACGCGCGGATCATCGCGGCGATGCGGTCCGTCGCGTCGTGGCCGTCGACCTCGGCGAGGGTCGTCAGCACGCCCTCGATGTATGCGGGCGCCTGCACGACGACGCCCACGACGGGCACGCGCTCGTCGGAGAACCGGAACGGGGCGTCGTCGATCCCGAGGAACCGGGATTTCGACTTCATGTTTTACATCAGCTTGAGTGAACCCGTGACCTGATCGACGATCGGATTCGGGCCGGGTCCGATGCCCAGGCACGTCACCGTGCCGGGAGGCAGCTCCGTCAGGCCGGCGTCCTCGACGAGCGCGGTCGAGAGCCCCAGCGAGCGGGCCTTCGCGCGCAGCGTGTGCAGATCGCGGAGCGTCCCACCCTTGACGACGACCTTCTTCTGGCCCTCGGCGTACCATTCGGAGAACCACTTCCGATGCTTCGCCTTCGACTCGAGCGCCGTCATGATCGCCGCGTGCGCGACCTGCACCGCGAGCTTGCCCGGGGAGAGCTCCAGGTCCGACCGCACCGCGACGACGAGCTTGTAGTTCATCTAGTACAGCTCCGCCGCCCGCTCCTCCTCGAGCTTCTTCAGTTCCGCCTCGACCTCCTTCAGCTCGGCGCGCGAGCGCTCCCGCCGTTCCTCATAATGCTCGCGGGCGTCCGCCGACTGCAGACGCATGCGTCGCTCCGCGTCCTTGATCGCCCGGCGCAGCGATTCGCGTCGCTCCGCGAGGCCTTGCAGCTTCAGCCGGATGCGGTGGTCCCGCTCCTCCTCTGTGAGGAGCTCCCCCGGACCCGGCTTCGGGACGCGGGCGAGGGCCGGATGGAGCCGGGCCATCCACGGGTAGGCGCCGCGCCACCAACCCGAGAGGAAGAAGACGGCGGAGAGGCCGATCAGGCCCCCCGCGATGTTCGGCGCGTTGACGTCGCCGAGGCCCGTCGTCGGGTTGACTCCGAGCGAGTTCAGGAAGAACGACCAGAAGACCGTGACCGCGATCGAGAGGACGATGCCGAGGGTGAGCCGGTACAGGGCGTCGTATTCCCGGTCCAACTCGCCGCGGCGCGGGTAGAGCGCGTTGATGAGCAGCCAGCCCGGGAGGAAGAACAGGAGCACGAGGGCGCCGATCACGCGGAGCGTCGCGACGACCGCGGCGAATGCATCCGCCAATGCCGAGCCGAGCGGCCCGAGTCTATTTGAATATTGTGCGCATGATTGGGCGTGATTTTCGGGGAGAAAGGCTTAGGTCGGGCCGCGCATTCGTCCGGCCCCGGAGGGATCCGACGGACCGGAAACGCGTCAAGACGTACGTGCGGGGCTTCGACGACATCCTCGGGAGCGGCATCCCGGAGGGATACGTCGTCCTCGTGAGCGGCGCGCCGGGCACGATGAA
>DASPXQ010000143.1:0-4318 GCA_035637195.1 Thermoplasmata archaeon
GAGGCCCCGCCATGCCCGTTTCCAAGCGCGGAACCCGCGGCCATGCGGCCGCGAAGCACCGGACGTTTCAGGTAATCAATCCCGCCACAGGCCGGCCCCTCGCCACGCACTCGATCGCGACGCCGACGGAGGTCCTCGCGAAGGTGCAGAAGGCCCGCGACGCATTCCGAACGTGGTCCCGACTCGCGCCGAAAGAACGCGGCGCGTACCTGTCGCACGCCGCGGAAATCCTGCGGAAGCACAAGGACTCCTACGCGCGGACGATGACCCTCGAGATGGGAAAAGTCATTCGCGATGCGATCGCGGAGGTCGAGAAGTGCGCGTGGGCGGCGGACTACTTCGCGCAGAACGGTCCCGACTTCCTGCGACCGGAGGCGGTGCAGACAGAGGCCTCGCGATCGTACATCGCCTTCCATCCCCGCGGCGTGCTCGGTTCGATCATGCCGTGGAACTTCCCGATGTGGCAAATCGCCCGCTTCGCGATCCCCGCCTTGATCGCCGGCAACACGGCGGTCGTCAAGCCAGCCAGCGCCTCACCGCAATCCGGGCTGAACCTCGAAGACGCGTTCCGTGAGGCCGGCCTGCCGGACGGCGTCTTCCAGATCCTCGTCGGAGACCGGACGACGGCGACCGCGCTAATTCGCTCGCCCGTGTCCGTCGTCAGCCTCACGGGTTCCGTCGGCACCGGGGTCGCCGTCGCTCGCGAGGCCGCGAACGACCTGAAGAAAGTGATCCTGGAGCTCGGTGGCTCGGACCCGTTCATCGTCGCGGAGGACGCGGACCTCGACCTCGCCGCGAAGGGCGCGGTCTCGGGGCGGTTCATCAATTGCGGGCAATCCTGCATCGCCGCGAAGCGCTTCTTCGTCGTCGATTCCGTCATGGACGAATTCGTGGCGAAGTTCGCGGAGAACATCCGGCGGCTCCGCGTGGGCGATCCGCTCGATCCCTCGACCGATGTCGGGCCGCTGTTCAGCGAGACGCAGCGGGACGAGATCGAGGCGCAGGTGCGCGATGCCATCCGCAAGGGCGCGAAGATCGAGGTCGGCGGGAAGAGGATGCGGCGAGACGGATGGTACTTCGAACCGACCATGCTGACGCGCGTCACGAAAGACATGCGGGTCCTGCGGGAGGAGACGTTCGGCCCGGTCGCGCCCGTCGTCGCCGTGGCCGGCATGGACGCCGCGATCCGGGAGGCGAACGACTCCGAGTTCGGACTCGGCGCGAGCGTCTGGACGAGGAACCTCGCCCGAGCCGACGAGATTGCGGCGCGCATCGAATCGGGCATGGTGTTCGTGAACGGCACGGTGAAATCGGATCCGCGCATGCCGTTCGGCGGCGTGAAGCACAGCGGCATTGGACGGGAGCTGAGCCGGTACGGGCTCCTCGAGATGGTCAACATCAAGACCGTCCAGATTTTCCCCTCGGGCTCCGGTGGGACGGCCGTGCGGACGGACACGGAGTAGTGACGGCCGCAGGGCCGGGTCAAAGAGGATTCAAGTAGCCTTTGGCCCATCGGCGGACCGGTGTCTCGCCGCAGTCGTATCGCGGTCCCGCTCTCCGTTGCGATCGCCGCGGCGGTGATCGCCGCCGGCTTCGCAGCGACCCATCTCCAGACGTCGCCGTCGTCGGCCGTCAACGAGCCGCCACCCCCTCCCCCGCCACCGCCGCCGGAGCCCTCGCCGTGTCCCAGATCCGTGGGCCTCTGCATCGAACGCAACGTGACCCGGGTCATCGACGGAGATACGCTCGACGTCGAAGGCGGTCTCCGAATCCGGCTCGTGCTCGTCGACGCGCCGGAGCTGAACGAGATCGGCGGCCCGGAAGCCCGAGATTACCTCACGGGCCTCTGCCTCGGAACCCGTGCCCTCGTCGACGAAGACGATCTTCAGATCGGCGGCGACCGCTACGGCCGGATCCTCGCGGTCGTCGCCTGTGGCGGGACAAACGCGAATGCCGCGATGATCGCATCCGGCCATGCTCTTCCCTACTACCTCTATTGCGCCGCGAGCGAGTTCGGCGGCGCGGGATGGACGGGATGCGCCTCTCCCCCTCCCGGGGCTTGCGATTCGGCATATCCCGACCTGTGTATCCCTCCTCCACCGCCCGACTTGGACTGCGCGGACATCCCCTACCGGAACTTCCAGGTCCTGCCTCCTGACCCCCATCACTTCGATGGCGACGGGGATGGGATCGGATGCGAGACCTGATGACGAGAACGCGGCTGGGCCACGACGGCTATGACGCAAGGGCCCGATGGAACGCTAAGGGAGAGGAGCGTTCGACCGATGGTGCGGATCCATTTGCGGTGTAACGGGCGCCTCACGTTTGGATGCCCCTAAGGTCTCCGGGCCCCATCACCACATGCAGTGCCATCACGGCCGGGCTCTACTTACTCCCGGGTCCGCCATTGGCCGTACTCGCGGAGCGCATGAACCACAGCCGGTTGAACACCATCAAGAACGCGAAGGTAAACGCGGCGACAACGAACGCGGCGTAAAAAATGACCTCAATCCAAATCGCGGGGAATCCTTCAGAGGCCATCCGAGACAGGAGAATGGCGTGTATCGGGCTTGGCATTCCGAGAAGGATAACGAGGAACACCGCAATCTTCTGCCACTTCGGCCGGTCTTCTCTCATTCCGATATAAGTAATGATCCGTTGCGGAATAGTCCTTCCGGGTCAACGATCGAGCCTCGTCTACGCCAGAAACCCCAAGGTGCGCCCCGACTGTGATTCGAACGCTGAGGGGGAGATTCGAACTCCCGAGGGCCTTGCAGCCCACCAGATCTCAAGTCTGGCGCGTTCGACCGGGCTTCGCTACCTCAGCGGGCTCGCATCGTCCGAAGCCAGAAATACCTTCTCCCCTCGTTCATTGGGAGGGAAGCAGCGGCGTCGCATCGAGTTCGATCGCGATGACCGGCTGCACCAGGCTGTATGCGTCAAGGATCCGCGGATGGATCTCCCCGAATCGACCGAGGTCGCGACCCCCCGACCGCACAGCGGCCGCTCGTCCGGCGATGAAGGTGTCGTCCTCGACCGCCTCCACCTCCGCATCGTGGCCGACGTCGCGCATGAGGCTGAGGACCAGCGACTTCGCCTCCGTGAAGGAGGCCTTGTGGTGCATCGCCGCGGTGGCGACGCGTCGCACGTTGCGCGCCTCGATCACGACGTCCGCGATCTCGAAGATCCGTTGCGGGAGTTCCCGGTGCTTGTTCAGGCGGAAGATGTTCAACAGCGCGGGGAGGAGCGACGCGCGCAGCGTCGTGAAATCCTCCGAGATCGGATTCGCGATGATCGCCCGCGGCGCGATCGGGAACGAGTCTCGGGCGGATGCGACGGTCAGCGACATGACCTCCTGATAGCCGTACCCGATGAGCAATTCGCGGAGCGCTTCCGAGAGGTCGTTGGCCGCGAGCGACGCCCCGATCGTCTGCCGCTGAGGCAGGCCGCGAGGATAGTGGTCATACCCAAAGGCGATCGCGAGGTCCTCGGCGAGGTCGTCCTCGTGCAGGAGGTCGAGCCGGTACGCGGGCGACCGCACCCGGATCGCCTCGCCTTCCGGGCGTGCGTCGTGGCGCATCCGCGCGAGGAGGTCCACCGCCTCCTTCGGCCGGAGGGACAGCCCGAGGAGGGCGTTCGCGCGATCGAGATGCAGCGTATGATCGCTCGGCGACAAGTCCGGCGTCTCCATCGTCCGATCGGCGTAGCGGGTGTGGACCGTCTCGATGCGACCGCCTCGTTCCGCAAGGGACGTCGCTACGATCGCGAGGCAGCCCTGCACCGCGTCGAGGTCCGTGCCCGTCACGTCGATGAACACGTTCCGCGTCTCGCTTGTGAGCTGCGTCCGGATTCCGTTGATCACCGGCGGGAAGCTCAGCACCTCGTCGTGGGCGTCCGTGATGAGCGGGAACCGCGGTTTCGACGCGACGAGGTGCGCGTACTCGCGTCCCTTCTCGTGCTTCGTCAGGATGTCGGCGAGGTCCATCTCCTCCGCGAGCCCGAGCGGCGTGAAGCGCACGCTCTTCGGGAGCACAGCCCGGTAGGCGAACGGTGGCGCCACGCGGTCAAGATCGTGAATCCCGATCGCGACCTTCCTGCGGCGCCGCCCGACGGTCAGGTGGAGCTTCTCCTGCAGGTCGACGAGGGACCGGAGCAGCGCGTCGTCCATCTCGAGGCCGCGCAGGATGCCACCGACCGCGTACGGCCGGACGTCGGCGACGCTCGGGTCCACGACGAAATCGATGCCCGACGACGCGAGGCGGTACGCCGGTAGCCCGGGTTCGAGACCGAGGTATCCCCGGAGGGCGCGCGCGATCCC
>DASPXQ010000144.1:0-3079 GCA_035637195.1 Thermoplasmata archaeon
CGTCGGGAACTACATCTTCCTCCTGTTCGGCACATCGATCCCGGCGTTCCGGGTCGCGGGCGGGATCCTCCTATTCTCGATCGCGTTCTCGATGATGCAGGGCGAGCGGTCGCGCACCCAACTAACGCCCCAGGACCGCCAAGAGGCGCTCGAGCGCGAGGCCGTCGGCGTGGTGCCCCTGGGCATCCCGATGCTCGCGGGTCCCGGGGCGATCACGACCGTCATGGTCCTCATGGCGGGCGCGTCGTCACCGGAGTTGGACATGTTGCGGATCGGCATCATCCTGGCCACGATCATTGCGACGATGGCGGTGAGCTGGCTCATGCTCACGTACGCCGACCTTATCTTCCGGCGCATCGGCCGGATGGGGGCGTACGCGATCTCGCGGATCATGGGCCTCATCCTCGCCGCGATCGCGGTGCAGTTCATCATCCTCGGCGTGCAAGGCGCGTACCTCGAATACTTTAAGCCCATCCTCTGACCCGACGTCAGGGGAGTTCGGTCGGTCGCATCCGGTCCGGCTGGACGACGTGCCGGGCGATCTGCGTGAATCGCTCCGGATGTTCCGTGTGAACCGGCAGCACGATCTTCGGGTCGATCGCCCGGATCATCTCGCCGACCTCCCGCTCGCTGAGGTGGCCGGACGCGTGGAGCTGGTGACGCTCCAAGTGGAACCGGTCGAGCCAGTGCTGCAGCACTGCGTCGTTCACGTCGTCTTCCTCGAACGGCTCGCTCTTCGAGTGGATGAACGGGGAGCCGGCGGGCGGCCGGAGGTCCACGAGCTCCGGGAGGTGCCAGAAGTCGAGTTGGACCAGGAATTCGGACGGCCGCTTCGCCATCTCCTCCGCCGTTACCACGCGGCCCCCGAGCTTGTCCTGGAGCTCCCGTTCCCACGGATCGACCTTCCGCATCTGCCGATCGTACAGGAGGAAATCGCTCTCTCTCGCGACGTCGGGGACCTGGATGTGCGTGTCTTTCTTCAGCGTCATGAGGAGATGCGCGGTCTTCGCGTTCGCGACGAACTTCCGACCGACCGCCTGCGCAGTCTCGAAGAACGTCCGGATGCGGTCGACGTCCCGGCCTGGGAAGGTGACGAGGGCGAGCTTGTCCTTCGCCGACCCAAGCAGGCCGATCGCGCGTTCCTTGACATCAGCTTCCGTCAGGCTGGCGCGTGGGTCGTCGGGGGTGACGCGCGTGCCTTCCGTGATGAGGGCGATCGGCTTGGCGGCCCGCGCGGCCTCGATGAAGTCCTCCGTCAGCCGCTTCATCGGCCCGTGTTGGCGCAAGTCGCCGGTGTACGCGACCGTGCCGGCGCTCGTGTGCACGAGGTAGCCGTACGCGGCCGGGGCGCTGTGGTCCACGTGGACCGGCTCGATCTCGACCCCGTCGAGGGTCGTCGACTGGCCCGACCGGAACGTCGCGTACGCGTGGGAGCCGAGTCGCATCATCGGCGTTCGGGCCGTCGTGTCGAGCGACTCGAGGATCGTGCGGGCGCCCTCCCCCATGTGGACCGGGATTGTCGGATCGACGTAGCGGAGGTGCTGCGTGTGGTCGTAGTGGACATGCGTGATGAAGATGCCCGAGAACGCCGGCGGCTCGTACGCCATGTCCGTCGGGAGGAGCGCCTCGGCCGAATAGAGCCCGGGGATCCGCGGCATCAGGTCGAGCGCGAAGTAGTCGCGCAGCCCGAACCGGTCGCGGGGGCCGAGGAACTCGACGAAGTAGTCCTCTCCGAGGTCGAACGGAGCCCCCATGTCGAGGAAGATGCGGGCGTCCCGGTCCTCGAGGAGGATCTTGTTCCCGCCAATCTCCGCGACCCCGCCGTAGAACGTGAGCTTCGCCACGGCCCGCCTCATCACTCCGCGAGCGCGGTCACGATGACGTCCTGCACCGCTTTCATCGAGCGGAAGTTCAGGATCAGCCGGCCTTGTGCGTCGGTCTTGAAGAGCCGCTTCTCGACGCCGTCGGCCGCGGTCACGAGCAGCGCCTGGATGCGGCCCGTCTTCGTCTCGACCATCAGGTCAGCCAGGACCCCGAGGATTTGCCCGTCCTCCGTCATGACTGTCTTCCCCATGAGTTCCGTCGCGAACCGTTTCATCATCCGCGGGCCGCGCGCGTATCCGCGGGAGCTTATTTTTCCTTATGGGCGTCTCGGGCCTTGAAGGCTCAGCCTGACCGTCTCAGCCAAAGCCAAACGACTTCCGGCCAATCGGGACGTCACTTTCTTATAGACCCGGAGGCGTGAAGGGGTCCCCTTCTCCAGAGGTGGGTGCCCATGGACAACGTCGTCATCGAACGCGGCTGCTTCGTCGGCCTCGTCACGTCCGCCGTCGAGGCCTACAATCGCGAGACGAACGGGTTCCTCGTCGGGAACCGCGGGACCCGCGTCCTGCGGCGTCGGCCGAGGGAGGTCACGGTCCTGCGGGCCGCGTATCCTCTGCAGACCGAAGACCGCAAGCCGAACTGGGTGAGCCACGGGAACGAGAAGGCGTTCCGCCGCGCCCGCGGCGTGATGGAGAACTCCGACGTCGGGTATGCGGTCCTCGGCGGCTTCCACAGCCACACGGGGGCGGACGGGGCGGCCAGCCTCTCCGCCACGGACCTCGAGTATGTGAGCGACGAGCTCAGGCGGCTCTCCCGGAGTCGTTCGATGGACCGCGCAGAGTGGCTCGAGGTCGTCGTCGCGCTCAAGCCGCGGGAATGGTCGCGCCGCCACGAGGCCGGCTGGACGACCCGGCGATACCGTCGGAAGCTCGGCTGCACGGTCGCGATTGACCCGACCCACGGGTACGACATGACGATCGGCGGGTACTGGATCGAGGGCGAGCCGGACGGGGTGCCGGGGGCGTGGGACCTGGTCGGCACGCACGAGGCCCAGTTGCTCCTGCCGTGGGCTGACTGAAGAATGCCACGGCGACGGCTAGCGGGTCGTCCCCGGCGGGGGTGCACTCCCCGGCGGCGGTCCGGTCCACCCGCGTCGGCCGATGCGGCTGCTGAGCAGCTCCTGGATGTGGGCCGGATGCGGCACCATGTCCATGTTCATCGTGTCCTCGCCCGTGTCCACGACGATCGTCCCGAT
>DASPXQ010000145.1:0-9190 GCA_035637195.1 Thermoplasmata archaeon
CGATCCGAACGAGAACGGCGTGTACGAGTACACGGCCCGGGCCCTCTGGACCGTCAGCATCAAGGACGCGAACGAGGACCAGAAGCCCGAGAGCCTCATGGCGACCTTCGCCGGCGAGCAGCGCTTCGACCGGAACGAGTCCGGCAACGCGGAGTTCGTCCGGACGGTCTCCGGTGAGATCTGCATGACGGACGCCGGGAGCGACGGCACGCAGGACGCCGTCGACCTCGAAATCCACGTCTTCCAGACGTACGACATCGGCGACGACGGCACCGCGGAGTACCGCGCGAGCCTCGACCTCGCCGCGAGCACGCGCGACGCAAACAGCGACGGCAACAACGAGACCGCCTCCGTCAACGTGACGGCATACGAGGCGCTCGACCGCAACATGGACGGCTACGATGAGCTGGCCCACGGGCTTGAGCTCTCCTTCAGCCGCACGGACGCGAACTCGAACGGGTTCGCGGAGGAACTCGACGGCCGCATCTACGTGTACGGCCGGGCGGACCTCAACTCGGACGGCGTGATCGAGGTGCGCAAGGCGCTCGAGATCACGGCCCTCGCGACGGACTCGAACGACGACGGCTTCCCGGAGCTCGCCCGAATCGCGCTGAGCGGCGCGGTCGTCCGGGACATGGACCAGGACGGCATCGCGGAGTACCGCGCGAGCCTCGACGGGGCCTTCGAGGCCACGGACGAGAACTCGAACGGCATCTTCGAGCGCGCCACCCTGACGATCCGCGCGGAGGCGTTCGTCGACCGCAACGACGACGGCTTCCCCGAGGATCACTCCTACGCGACCGTGGACGGCGTCGTCGTGAACACGATCGAAGACGCGAACCCGGACCGGGCGGAGCTGCACCTCGTCGCGACGCAGGAGCTCGACTTCAACTCCGACGGCCTCGTTGACGAGACGCGCGGTGCGACCATCGACGTCGTCGCAATCGACGAGAACTCGAACGGCGCGGTCGAGAGCGCGAACGTGACGATCCACGCGAGCGCGGTCCGCGACGCGAACCACGACGGCGTGCCGGAGTACGTCGCCGCATTCGTCCTGTACGCGCAGGCGACGGACGCGAACGACGACGGGCATCCGGAGCTCGTGACGGTCACCGCGCGCGGTTCCGAGGTCCTCGACGAGGACCAGAACGGCGTGCCGGAGATGACCGCGTACCTGCGCCTCGATGCGCAGTGGACGGACGCGGACTCCAACGGAGTCTTCGAGAAGGTCGACCTGACCTTCCGCGCGGAGCGGATGACGGACCCCAACCAGGACGGGACGCCCGACACCCACGAGTGGATCTCCGTCGACTACCACGCGGAGGACATCGACCAGGATGGCACGATGGACAACGTGTATCTCCTCATCGAGAAGCACGTCGAACCTCAGGCGTGAGCCGTAGAACCTTCCCAACGGGGCCGGCGCTCGATGGGCGCCGATCCCCCTTTTCTGTTTCACCAACCTGTCCGAGACGTTTATATACCGTATATACAGTATCTTTTTCCCATGCCCCTGGTCACGCTGAGGGTCGATCCCGAGACCAAGGCTCGGATGGACCGCTTAGAGGCGATCAACTGGAGCGAGATCCTCCGGGAGCGAATCTTCGAGGTGCTCGAACGGGAATCTCGAAAGAACCGGATGGAGGCGTTGCGGCTCATGGAGAGGTTGTCCCGAAAGTCCCCCGCGGGGTGGGACAGCACGGCTTTCATTCGCAAGATGAGGGAGTCCCGCTATGGCCCTCGCAGTCGTCGACGCTAGCGTCGTGGCGAAGTGGTTCTTGCAGGAAGAAAACACGCTCTCCGCACGCCGGCTCCGGGAGGACTTCCTTGAAGGGTCCCTCCGGTTGCGGGTCCCAAGCCTATTGCCTTTCGAGGTCCTGAATGCCCTAAAGCACAATCCAAACTTCCCTTCCCGCGGGCTTTTGGCCGCGTCCCGAGCGCTCGACGCGGCGGGCCTACTCACCGTGCCGTTGTTCGGGGAATACGCCGAGCGGACCGTGGCCATCGCCTCCCGGTTCGACCTGACAATCTATGATGCGGCCTATGTTGCATTGGCTGACGTTGCCGATTGCACGCTTTACACCGCGGACGAACAGCTCGTCGACGTCCCGATGAATCGCCTGGCCATCACGCATATCCGGGAATACGGATTGTCATAGCGCGGACTGTTTGAAGCCCAGCTCGCACGGAATGCAAATGGAAATCGCCCGGGGAGCGGCACGCGAAGATTAAAGGGCTCTCGTCGAGGGCGGCGTTCCTCGGAGGCTCAGAGCTCGTCGATGTCTTCCGGCTTGAGCTCCTCCGGCGCGAGCTCCTCCGGGGATGGCTCGGGCGCGGGCGTTTCCGGTGCGGGCTCGGCGACCGGGGCCGGCTCGACAGGAGCCTCTACCGGCGCGGCCTCGGCGGGGGCTGCTTCTTTCGGAGGCGGGAGCTCGCCCATCGCCCAGACCTCGGACTTCCGCACTTCTACACGGGAGACAGGATGGATCGGCTTGCAGCCCAGGGCGATCGTCTTCGCGAGGTCGCCGCTGATGATGCCCTTGACGAACTCGCCGATCGACTGCTTCGTCGCGACGTCGGATACGGTCTTCGCCATGATCGCGCGGATCACGCGTTGCTTGGAGGACTGGATCCGCCGGTCCGTGATCGCCATCGGCTTCACGCGGACGTTCCATGCGTCCTTCGTGACGACGTCGACCGTGAGATCCGTGCGGGTGCGCTTCCTGCGGGTGAGGCGGCGGATGTAGTCCGACGTCATGTCGTGTCCGACGAACTGCGTCTGCGCGTCCTGGCCTTGGACGTGACTCACGCGGAACGCGAGCTTGATGTGCATCTTGCTGAAGTCGCCGGTGAGGTCCTGCACCGTGACCTCGGTCACGCGGCCGACGAGTTTGTCCGGCGTGTCCGTCGGCGTCTCGCCGAGCAGCTGCTTGTTGAACATCTCCGGCGCGAGGAGGTTGTACCACACCTTCGCCTTCCACTTGTCCTTGATCTTGCGAGCGGCTGCGCGGGACTTCTTCTCGGCCATGCGGGCCGCTCGAAAGGGGGGTGGCTATTTAAGGATTGGCCGGGCGACCGTGTCCGCAGGCCCGATGAAATCTCGCTGTGTGGCAACGGCGGAGAAAACACCATTTCAAAGCGTAAGTGGCATATCCTTATATGAATGGCATTCTATCCCGTAGATGCCATGCGCGCAGTCCTCAAGGAAATCGACAAGCAGGGGCGAATCGTGATTCCGGCGGAATGGCGAAAGAAATGGCTACGAGGCAACAAGGTCGTCCTCAGGAATCGAGGAGAGGTCTTGGAGATCCTCCCGCATGAGAAAGTGGATCTGACGGCGTTCTTCGATCGAGCCGAAGTCGACACGAGGGCAAATCTCTCGGATTGGCACGCGGTGCGCCGGGATTTGCGGAAGAAGTAGCATGCCCGCCCGTTTCGTCGACGCGAGCGTTTTTGTCCATGCATACCTCAAGCCGCGCCGAGAACTGCGGCCCCGGGAAGGTCAAATCAAGCAGCACGCCCGGGCCATTGTGACTCGCATCAACGAAGGAGAATCCGTCGTAACATCCACGGTACATTTTGCGGAGATCGCCAACCTCCTCGAGGACTGGATGGTCCTTTCGGAGGCTCAAGAGGTCCTTCTCGGCCTCGCGACGATCGACAACCTCCGCATCCTTTCCGTCACGAGGAACGACCTGCTCGACGCGCTCGCCCTCGCGACGTCGGAGCCCGTCGGGACCACGGATGCCCTCGCGGTCGCCCTCATGCGACGGGAGGGCGCGCGCGACATCTATTCGTTTGACCGCGACTATGACCGCTTCGACGGGATCCGACGGATTGCCCAATAGCCCGTTCGTACCTGGGGACGCGGGAGCCGCCCTGCGGCCGCGCGGACCGGCGGAGCTGATTCGAAGGCGGGCGGGTCGATCCGACGAATACTAGACCGGGACGGCGAAGTGGTCGAGGGGGTCGGCCGAGATGCAGGTCCAACGCCGTCCCGGATGAGCCTGAAGCTGGGCAGGGAGAGCGACGCGGTCGATATAGAGGGGCGGCTTCAACGCGGAGGGCAACATGCCGCCTGCAATGCAATGTGTTCTCGCCCTGCGTGGAGGTCTGAAAGGCTCAGCCCAGAATCTGCACTAGGAAGATGCGGTCCCCGAGGGGCCCGGCGATGTACACCACTCGGTTCGATTCGAGGAAGTGGACGAGGACGACGGGTTGCAGGACGACGTTCGGCGCGGGATGTTCTTGTGCCCCGACGGTCGTCCATCGCTCAAGAACGAGCGCGTAGGCGAACCCGGCGACGCTCTCGTTGTCCCGCAGTTTCAGCGGCAACGATTTGTCGGTCGTGTAGCCGAACCACATCGTACCCACGTCCGCGAGACGTTGATCCGTCGTCACGTTCCGGGCGCCCAGGGACGCCAGGAGCGCGAGGGCCTGAAATTCGTCGGTGGTCGTGACGTTCTCGACGCCGAAGACCGCGGGGGTGTTCCACGCCATCGGCGTCGTCGCGAGCAGTGCCGCGAGGAAGCCCCCGACCAGCGCGACCCGAACGGCGCGACGGGAACGCAATCCCCGCCAAGCCGCCACGAACCCGACGGCGGCCAGAAGGGCGAGCGCATAGTCGAGGAAATCGAGGGATCGGTAGACAATCACGAGGCTCTGCGCATCGAGGCCCCGCAAAAATCCGAAGAGCACCATCGCGACCGGGGCAACGAGCATCGAGGTCACGAGGTCGTTCGCGCGGTTCGACGTACGGCGCACGATCTGATAGCCCACCAGGACGAACGCCGCCAAGACCGCCACCGCAGGCAGGAGGGCGAGGAACGCGGGTTGCGTCGGCAGCGCGCCCGCGAACAGGCTCGTCTGCGCAGTTAGCACGATGACCGCCACCCCGACCGCGGGCGGCAGGATCGCATGCGAAGCTGGTGACACCAGACGCCGGCCGATTCGGATCCGCGCGGGTCGCGTCATCGGCGCGATCGCTGCGGTCAGCAGGACCACGAGGGCGAGGAAGAGCGCGAGGGCCTCCGGAGAAACGAGGTCTGAGAGGAACGGCAAGTCCACTGCGGCGTAGTACGTCCAAGCGGGGATCGCGAGGCCCGGTCCCGTGGCGACGTCGAGGGCCAGCGCCCGAACGGAGAAACGTCCTCGCGATAACGCCCGGCGGTGCGTCAGCACGACGAGCGACGCGACCATGCCGAGCGTCAGGAGGGTCGTGAGATGATGGAGGAACGGCAGGAAGACGAGCAGCACGACCGCAAGCGCCCGCTTCCGCGGATCCGGCCGCTCCTGGAACAGGAGGACCGCGACGGGGAACACGAGGAGCCCAATCGCCTCCTTCGTCACCGCGCTCGTCAGCATGAGGAAGCTCCCGAACAGAGCGACGAACAGGCCCGCCGCAAACCCGACGAGCCGCCGACCGGACGTCTTCACGCCGAACAGGTACGCGGGCAGGACGACGAGCGAGGTGATCAGGACGACGACGAACTCGACGTGCGCGAGCGGCGACAGCCCGCCGAGCATCGAAGTCGCGGCCCACAGGAGGGAGAACGCGGGCATCTTCTCATTATAACTGTTCACGTCCCCGGGGTCGATCCGCCACGTGCCCGTCGCGGCGATCCCCTCCGAGATTCGCGCGAGCGGGAACCCGTCGATGTTGAACGGGAGCGGGCTGAACGTGAGCGGCACGAGGCGCGCCGCAAGCGCGATCGCGTACAGCGCGACGAGGAGGGCGCCGTCCGCCTTCAGCCGCGCAGGACCACCTCCATCGATTGCGGCGGCTCGGTCGCGGCGTGTTCGCGAATCGACTCGGTCGGGCGGACTTTCATCGCACGCCCTAGGAGGATGAGCGACGACGCGAGCGACGCGACGACGACCGCCGCGATGATCGCCGCGAACACCGAGAGGTCCGTCGACACCGGGATCGCGTGGCCGAAGACGAGCAGGACCCCGCGGGGTCGGATCAGGAAATCGGCCCCGACGCCGAGGACGGTGCCGACCGCGCCCGCGAGGAGCGCCGCCGGCACGGTCTCCCGCAGCATGCGCCTCCGCAGCCACCCGTTCCCTGCGCCGACCGCCCGGAGCACGCCTATCGCCGCACGGCGATCCGCGAAGGCGCGCGCCTGGACCGCGTGGATCCCGAACGCCACGAGGAGTCCGATGAGCGCGGCGATCCCGTAGGCGACCACCCGCACGGATGTCGCCGCCTCGCCGATCGCGCTCGACAGGTAGTCGCGCGGCGCGCCCCCGCGGCCGGTCCGCAGGATGAGGTTCGTGATGCGCTCGTCTGTCGTCGGCTCACTGTGGACGTCGGCGCCGGCGAATCCCGGGCCGCTCACGTGCACGCTCGCCGCGGTGCCGTTCAGGAACGAGAGCAAGCCAGCGAGGTCCGTCGTCTCGATGCGGATCGAGTGATACGCCATCGGACCGAGGCCCGTCAGCGCCCGTGCGGTCGGGAAGTCCACGACGAGCTCGTCGTTCGCTGTCGTGTCCGTCCGGTAGACCCCGGTGATCTGCGCGAACGCGATCCGCGGAGTCGCCGAGCCGACCAAAGTGACAAATCCGCCCGTCCGCAGCTCGAGCCGGGAGGCGAGCGCCTCACCCGCGAACGCCCACCGGTCCGCGACGGGCGCCGTCTCCACCCATGTGCCGCCCTCCAAGCTCACGAAGGCCAGGGGATCGGCCCCTCGGACCAGGACCGGCTCCCCGCCGATCGTGTCGGGCGCGAGGATCTCCGGGCTCACGCAATCCGCGCACGCTTGCGCGGTCAGATTCTCGACGAGGCTCGTGTTGACCGACGGTGCGCCACTGCCCTGCGTGATCGCGTACACGTCGCCGGAGAGGATTCGTCCGGGGAGCGTCGGGAGCGCCGCCAACGTCGGCCACGTCGCTCCGAGCAGGGCGGCGCACAGCAGGAGTCCCGCGAACGCGCGGCGGCTCACGAGGATGGGACCGCCTCCTTCCGCCGGGACGCGAGGACGGCCGCGCGGCGCGACGGCACGAGGCCCGCGACGCACGCCGAGACAATCGACAGGACGAACGCGAGGATCACCGCGCCGATCGGCGCGTCCAAGATGACGAGGTTCGGCAGGCCGAACAGCGGGGCGAATGACACGACCGCGTGGGCCGCGACGATGCCGAGCGCGGACCCGACGAACGCCCCCGCCGCCGCGAGGAGGATCGCCTGGGCCTCGTAGATGCCGGCGACCGTGGCCGGCGAAGCGCCGAGCCGTCGGAGCGTGGCGATCTCCCGCGCTCGCGCATGCACCTCGAGGCTCATCGCGGCGTATACGAGGAGGCCGATGACGACCGCGATCACGAGCGCCAGGGCGACGAGGGACCGCTGCACCTCCGCGATGCTCCCTCGCACGAAGCCGATCGCGCCGAGCGTCTCCAGCCGCGTGAGGCCCAGGGACCCGACCGATCTCGGGTCAAGGGGGGCCGCCGCGATCAGCGCCTGAATCGGCCCGCCCTGAGTGACGTTCATCGAGAACAGGAGCTGCGGGTCGACGTACGCCCAGTCATCCGCGAAGAGCGCGGGGCGCGCGGCCGGCGGCGCGACGATGGGCAGGCCCGTGAGCCGCAACCCGAACACGGTCAGGTTGGCGGTCGCGGCGGGCGGCGCGCCGCTCAAGGCGACGACGCGCGCCCGCAGTCCGGAGTCCAGGGACACGTTGCGGCCCGTCGGATCGCCGCTCGTCCGCGTGCCGTTCCGGTACGACTCCAGGGCGGCGGCGATTGTGGACAGCGATAGCCCGTTGATCTCGAGCTGCGCGGGATGCGCTCGGAGGGCGAGGAAGTCGCCCGGGATCCCCGCCACCTCGTCCGGGTCAATCGCGCTCGCGAGGAGCTCATTCCCCCGGATATAGACGGCCGGACCCGAGCCAATCCGGTCGGCGACGGACGCGACGCCGCCCGCGAGGCCGTCGACGAGGCTCAGCGCGCCGACGAGGACCATGCAGGCGAAGGCGATCGCCCACGCCGTCGCACGCGTGCGCCGCGTGAAGCGCGTCGCGAGGCGCAGGACCGGTCGCGCCATGCGTTCTCCCGCGGACATCGACGGAGAGGGATAAACGTTCGGCGGTGCGCGTCCCAGCAGACCTTTGTTGGCAGGACTCTAGTACGGGCCCGGCTTCACCCCGGTGACTTTCCCTTTGACGTCCCGCTGATTTCGGGAAGACTTGGTGAGCCGGTGGCGATCGAACGAAGGATCAGCAGCGGGTATCAACGTCTTTCGGAAGGGTCAAGTGCCGAAGGCCCATCGGCCGGGCGTGTTCCTACTCGGCCACCTGGGGATTGGACTCGGCCTCGCGTGGCTGCTGTCGTGGCGGTCCCCCACGCGAATCGACTACCGCCTCGTCCTCTTTGGCGCGATCCTCCCGGATCTGATCGACAAGCCCCTCGGGTACGCCCTCGGTCTCCAGACGCGGCTGTGGGCGCACACTCTCCTCTTCCTCGCCGCGATCCTTGCGCTCAGTTTCGTCCCGGGGCGGCGGGGCCTCCGACTCGTCGGCTTCGGCGTCGCGAGCCACCTGCTCCTCGACGAGATCTGGGACCTCCCGAACGTGTTCTGGTATCCCGCGTACGGCTGGGGGTTCCCGGCCGTGCCCTTCAGCACGGACGTGTGGTTCGAGGCGCTCCTCCACGACCCGTACATCCAGGTCGGGGAGATCCTCGGGTTCGCGATCCTCCTCGCGTTCGCGTGGGCCCACGGAATCCGGTCCTGGTCGACGCTCCGCGCGTTCCTGGGCCACGGGTCCCTCCCCGTCGCGTCAGGCGCCCGACGTTGAAAGCCCGCGATTCCGTCGGACGACGGGCCATGGTTTAAGAAGAACGGCCGACAGGACGGGGCCACGTCCGAACCACGAGTCGAAAGCGCCGAAGCGGGCCGTGTGGGCCGCGAGGGATGGCACGATTCCTCGGGCGACTCGGCCGCGTCGCACGCTCGGATCATCCTCGCGATCATCCTGGCCGTCGGCTTGCTCGATGTGATCGACTTCTCCATCGTCTTCGTCGCGCTGCCGTCGATCCAGGCGGACCTTCGGATCCCGTTGGCGGAAAGCCAGTGGATCGTCGGCGCGTACGGCCTCACCCTGGCCGGATTCCTGATGCTCAGCGGCCGAGCCGGAGACGTCTACGGCCAGAAGCGGCTCTTCCTCGCGGGAATCAGCCTCTTCACGGTCGCGTC
>DASPXQ010000146.1:0-4139 GCA_035637195.1 Thermoplasmata archaeon
CGCTCCGGACGACGTCCTCGACGTGGAGGACGCCCCGCGGGGTCTCGACGATCGGGATGAGCGCTCGACCCGTCGCCCGGCCCAGGGGGGACAGGTCCGACTCCGCCTTCGGCACGACGAGTACGGAGACCCAGGGCTCCGACGCGAGCGCGGCGAGGTCCCGCTCTCCGTCCGCCGTCTCGGGCGCGTTGATTCGCACGCCGAGTTCGCGACGCCCCCAATCCGCCTTCCGGATCGCCGATCCCAGGGACCGGCGGGCCGATTCCTTTTCGTCCGCGGGGACCGCGTCCTCGAGATCGACGACGATCGAATCGGCCTCGATGCCCGCGGCGTTCGCAATCATCCGCGGATTGTTCGCGGGCACGTACAGCTGGCTCCGTCGGCGCGTCGTCATGGAACCGACTCTCAGTACGACCTCGGGAGGCCGAGGACCTGATGCGCGAGGTGCGCCAGGACGAGATTGTTCGAGACGGGGGCCACCTGGTACAACCTCGTCTCCCGCATCTTCCGCTCGATGTGCATGTCCCGGGCCATCCCGTACCCGCCGTGGACGTCCATGGCCACGTTCGCCGCTTGCCAGGAGCACTCCGATGCGAGGTATTTCGCGATGTTCGCATGCTCGCCGACTTCCTTCGGATCCGCATCCGCCTCGTACAATCGGGTCGCGTGCCATCGCACGAGGTCGGCCGCGACGAGGCGCGCGTGCGCGTCCGCGAGGGGGAACTGGATTCCTTGGTTGCTCCCGATCGGCCGGCCGAACACGACGCGCTGCTTCGCGTACTCCGCGGACCGCTCGATGAACCAGCGGGCGTCCCCGATGCACTCCGAGGCGATCAAGATCCGCTCCGGGTTGAGCACGTGGAGGAGCGGCTCGAAGCCGCGGCCCTCCTCGCCGATGCGGTTCTCGACGGGGACCTCGACGTCGTTCAGGAACAACTCGTACGTCTGGCTGTTGAACATCGTGCGGATTCGGGTGCGTTCGATCCCTTTGGCCTCCCGAAGGTCGACGAGGAAGAGGCTCAGGCCTTCCGTCCGCTTGGCGCCCTCCTCGAGCGGGGAGGTGCGCGCCACGAGCACCATGAGGTCGCTCTGCTCCACCCGGGAGATGAAGACCTTGTGGCCTTGGATCCGATAGCGGTCGCCGTGACGTTCCGCGACGGTCGCGATCCGCGCGAGGTCGGATCCCGCGTCCGGCTCGGTGAGGGCGAAGCTCTGCATCCGCAGCTTGCCCTGGGCCAGGTCCGGAAGGAACCTCCGCCGGATCGCGTCGGAGGCGAACCGCGACACGAGGAACGAAAGGTAGAATTGCCCGTGGAACGGCTGGGCGTTGCCGCCGCGAGCGTGGATCTCCTCGAGGACGAGGGCCGCATCGGACAAGGAGCCGCCGGCACCGCCGTATTCCGAGGGAATCAGGAGCCCTCCGAAGCCTTGGGCTTCCAGCTCCGCGACGAACGCCTCCGGGTAGGATTCGCGGTCCTCGAGGCCCTTCCAGTAGTCCGGCGGAAAGCGGTCCATCAGCCGCGCGACCGTGGACAGCATGACCCGTTGCGTCTCACTCGGCGCGAGCGCCATGCCAGGCCTCCCCCTTCTTCCGCACCATGAATACACGGTCGAACTCGACGACGGGCTCGCCTCGCTCGTTGAGCCCGCGCGTCCGCAAGCGCACGAGGCCGAACCCCGGTCGACTCCGGGATTCCCGGACCTCCGTGACTTCCGCCTCCGAGTAGAGCGTGTCCCCGTGGAAGACCGGCCGGGAGAACCGGACGTTGTCCAAACCGACCTGGAACCCGTTGCGACTCGTCACGTCGACGAGGAGGCCCGCCGCGATCGCGATGGTCAGGAAGCCGTTCACGACCCGCCGCCCGCGGAATGGCTCTCCGGGAAAGGTGCGCCGTGTGTAATCCTCGTTGAAGTGGATCTGATTCGTGTTCCCGGTCAGGAGCGTGAACCAGACGTTGTCCGTCTCCGTGACGGTCCGCCCGGCCTTGCTCCGGACCTGCGCCCCGACCCGGAAGTCCTCGAAGAAAGGCCCGTCCTCGTCCATGGGAATCCCGCCGAAGGAGCCGTACGAAGCGTAATGAACGTTGCGGGCGGAGGGCGTCGCCCGCAGAAGGTCGCCGGCGGCCACTGACGCGGCACGGAGGCGTTCGCCGAACGCAAGATCGTATCAAGGAAGGCAACTCAGTACTGCGATAACTTCATGTCCTCCGACGCCATGTCGTCCGGTGGCGTCCTCCATGAAAGTGGGTTGCGGTTTCGTCGAGAAGGAGATCCGTGGGAATCGGTACCTGTACTTCTGGTGCTTCCAAGGCCGCGCTGCCAGCGTGAGGAAGATCGAGCGGTACATGGGGCCTGCCTCCGATCCGGAGGCCCGCCGCCGGACGCTCCGAGAGATCGAGACGTACGCGGCCCGCGCCAGCGCGGAACTCGTGGAGCGCATGGCAGCGTGGCGACGCGAGCTCGCGAGGCCGTGAACGTCCTCTATTCCGGGAAGCGGTTGCATCGCAGTACTGCGATAACACCGTTCGCCGCACTCCCGCGCGACGCATCCCAGAAACGTTTATGGTGGCCCACCCTCTACGCCGCCGTCTCCGATGTTCGATCGCCCGCGTGGGACCAACGACTGGGGTCCCCAGGACATGCCGAAGCGCCGCTTCGTCGAGTCGCGGTTCGTCCAGCTCGCCGAATCGTTCGGATTCCGCGAGGTCTCCACGCCGACGTTCGAGAACCTCGAACTCTTCACCGCGAAGTCCGGGCCCGGGATTGTCCGGGAGCTGTACGCGTTCAAGGATCAAGGAGGCCGCGACCTCGCCTTGCGTCCGGAGTTCACCGCCTCGGTCCTGCGGTTCTACGTGTCCGAGCTCCGAAGCCGGCCGAAGCCGCTGAAGCTCTACAGCACCGGGAACGTCTTCCGGTACGAGGAACCGCAGAAAGGGCGTTACCGGGAGTTCTTCCAGCTGAACGCGGAGATCATCGGCGGCGCCGCGTTGCCGTCCGACGCAGAGGTCCTCGCCCTCGCCATCGGGACGATGCGGGCGATCGGCCTCAAGCAGGTCAAGGCGCGGATCGGGAACATCGGGATCCTGCGGGGGTTCCTGCCCTTCGAGCCGGACGACCAGTCCGTCATCTTGCATTCCCTCGACAAGAGGAACTTCGAGATGCTCGACGCGGAACTCGTCCGGCTCGGTCGGCCGGATCTCGGCGCGCCGCTGCGGAAGCTCGTCGGCCTGTCCGGCGGCGTCTCCGTCCTCGACGAAGCCGCGAAGGTCCTGACCGGCGCGAAGAACGAAGGCTTCGAGTACCTCCGGAAGCTTGCCGGCCTCCTCACCGCATACGGGGTCGCGCCGTCGGACTACGCGTTCGACATGGGGGTCGTGCGGGGCCTCGACTACTACACCGGCATGGTGTTCGAAATCGATTCGCCGAACCTCGGAGCGGAGAAACAGGTCGGGGGCGGCGGCGCATACTCCCTCGCCGAGGTGTTCGGTGGAGAACGCGTCTCGCAGACGGGATTCGCGCTTGGGCTCGACCGTCTCGTGATGGCTGCGGACGCGGAGGGCGCGATCGAGGCGCCCCGGGCCTTGGACGCCTACGTCATCCCGATCGGCGAAGGCGCGCAAGCGAAGGCGGTCGAGATTCTGACGACGCTGCGAGCGGCGGGCCTTGGAGCGGACATCGATCTGGTCGGCCGGGGTCCGTCGAAGAACCTCGACTATGCGAACGCGGTCGGGGCGCGATACGCGGTCTTGCTCGGCGAACGGGAGCTGAAGGCAAAGCGCGCGACGGTCCGCGACATGGCGAGCGGGGCGCAACGAGAGGTCGCGCTCGCGGATCTCGCGGACGCCGTGGGCGGCCGCTGAATCAGCCGAGCTTCTGGATGCGGGCGGCCCAGGCGGCGAGCCGCGGGAACTCGTCCGGGATCCTCTCGCCGGCCGTCAGGAGCGGCGAGATCGACCCGTAGATCCCGAAGTCCGCGAGGCTCGGCTCCCCGAGGATCCAGTCGCGGCCCTGGAGGATCGATTCGACGATCGCGAGGTGCTTGTTCATGTCGTGCCGGAACTCCTCCCGGCGCATCTCGAGCACATGCCACGGCCCGCGCGCCCGCGTCTGCATTTCCTCGAACACCCATCGCTCGAAGT
>DASPXQ010000147.1:0-2794 GCA_035637195.1 Thermoplasmata archaeon
TCTACGGTCTCGTCCGACGGCTCAGCTCCCCGAACACCCGGAATATCGAGCAGATCATGGATCGGGTCCATCTCCTCGACGGGGACATGACCGATCAGTCATCAATCGTGACGGCGCTGAAGGAGTCGGAGCCCGACGAAATTTACAACCTCGCGGCTCAGTCGTTCGTCGCGACCTCGTACCGCCAGCCCGTGTTGACCGCCGATGTTGACGGGTTGGGCGTCGTGCGGGTCCTCGAGGCAGCCCGCCAAATCGCGCCCGACGCGCGCATCTACCAAGCCTCGACCTCCGAGCTGTTCGGCCAGGTCCAGGAGAGCCCGCAATCGGAGTCAACGCCGTTCCATCCCCGCAGCCCGTACGGCGTGGCGAAAGTCTTCGCGTACTGGGCGTGCGTCAACTACCGCGAGTCGTACGGCATGCATGCGTCGAATGGGATTCTCTTCAATCACGAGAGCCCGCGGCGAGGCCTCGAGTTCGTCACTCGCAAGATCACGCACGGCCTCGCCCAGATCGTCGCCGGGAAAGCGAAGGTCGTCGAGCTTGGCAATCTCGACGCGAAGCGGGACTGGGGGTACGCGCCCGAGTACGTCGAGGCGATGTGGCGGATACTCCAGCAGAAAGAGCCCGACGACTATGTGATCGCGACCGGGGAGACGTGGTCCGTCCGTCAATTCTTGGAGTTGGCGGCGAAGGAGGCGCGCCTGCAAGGGGATCCCTTGCAGTTCGTCCGGTCCGACCCGAAGAACCTCCGGCCCGCGGAAGTCCATACGCTGTGTGGTAACCCGAGCAAGGCGAAGCGAATCCTGGGATGGTCCGCGAAAGTTCGCGTGCCCGAGCTCGTCAAGATTATGATGGAACACGATCTCGCCACGATCGACCGCGATTAGACCGGTCCTTTCGGGTCCTGGCCCGGCCACCTCGGCATCCTTACCGGTTCCCCCCGTCGACCAAGGGTTCGCACGGAGTCAGCGCATCGAGGGAGCGGCAACGAGGACGCACTCCTCGCCGGAATTCGGGTCGGCGATGAACTCTACCGACGCCCAATATTGGAATCCCCGAGCGAGGAGGGTCCCGAGCAATTCCGGCTCACTTCCGATCCGATTCCGGTCGCTCCGCTTTTGGTTAGCACTTCCTGAGCAGACACTGAACGCGTTTGCCTCCGTTGTCCACAAACCGACGGGATCGAGGCCTGCCGGGATCGACGTGGCAAGGAGAGTCGTGACGGTGAAGAGATGGAGATGCCGAGGCGGATCGAGTCCCAGCCACGATTCGCGGAACCGCCGATGGCCGTAGCTTTCGAAGTTCGGCGTGAAGACTACGAGACGGCCTCCACGATGCAAGACGCGTCTGCACTCCTGGAGAAGCGCGATCGGGTCGTGGACGTGCTCTATAACATGGGCCATCAAGATTGCATTGAAGGACTCCGATCGGAACGCAGCGGTGGCGACGGGCCCGAGGTGGACCGTCAGACCGCTCTTGCGCGCAACGGCAACGGCCTCCGGATCGACGTCCTGGCCCACCACATCCCACCCGAGGTCGCGCATCTTCTGAAGCCGCGAACCGTTCCCACAGCCGACTTCGAGGAGCCGTCCCGGTTTGATGTCGTCCAAATATTCCCGCAACCGTCGGTCATGCTCATCGGCAATGGGGCGGTACACTCGGGTTCGCCGAAGGACCATTCCGGCGATCTGTGCAAGACCTGTCCGCGAACCGAGTCCACTCCCATCGGCAACACGCGCCGGGGTGTGCGTGTAGTACCCATCATAGGCCATTCCGATGTCCGCTTCGATTGGAGTGGGATCGAGCCAAACCAGCCCGCAGATAGGGGACGTGCATCGGAGGAAGCCCCATGTCCCACGGGTGATCCCAAAGCGGTCCGTCAGCCCTTTGTAAATCGTCTCACCGGCGGACCCACACAGGTAGCAATCGAGGCGGCGTTGAGTCCGCATTCCTTCGCCCATGCGGCACCGCCAAGCTGCGCCGCTTGATAACTTCTTGCGGTCGCCCATGGTAGCAGCACGAACATGGGCGAGCGGCGTGTTTGACGATCAGCTGATGAGCTCGTTGTTTCTGCGGAGGACGACCTCAATCGTAGTCCTTCTGCCAAATGGCCAGTACAGGGCCTTTCGTCCGAACCGTTGCACCAGGTGCCAATTGAAGGGGTAGCGCTTGCCTGTATGCTTGCTGACGAGCGAGAACGGGGGGTTCTCCGGACGCTCACAATCAGCGGTCGTGGCTGCCCTTCTCCGGAACGGGATTGCCGTCTTCGTTCGGACGTTGTCGCAGAAGAAATCGAAGGTGGTGCTGCTGAAAAACCTCACATGATATGGGGAGTCGAATGCTAGGAGTTTGTACGGAACGATGATTGACACGGAACCGGTGCCTCGCTTCAGCACCCGCGCCATCTCGAGGAGAACCTGTTCCCAAGCGAATATGTGTTCAAGGAGTGCGTGCGCCTGAATCTCGTCGACGCTGTTTGCTGCCCATGGCCACGGGAGCTTTGCAAGATCGAGCACCAGATCGACACCGGGACCCGGGATCTGATCCACATTGATCCACCCTAGTTTGGTCGCCTTGCCGCAGCCGAGATTGAGCTGGACCTTCGATTCAACCGTCATGCTTGGTCGCTCCTGCCGCTAGCGCTCGTCCCGACGAGCACGCCTCTTGTCGGATAAAGTCTTTATATCGCGCGCGACAGGTCCCACGGGGACGTATGAGTGGCCCGCGGTAGCGTTGGGACAAGGATGTCTCGATTCGGACGCCTTTTCGAGCCGCCCTCCATTGCCGGTCGGCC
>DASPXQ010000148.1:0-6883 GCA_035637195.1 Thermoplasmata archaeon
AAATAGCGAGGGCTGGATACGAGGCGCATCGGATGACCGAAGTCTCCCCGGAGTGGACGGCGGAACTGAAGAAGGGCTCGATCCAGCTCTGCCTCCTCGCGCTCCTCGCGAAGGAGGAGAAGTACGGCTTCCAGATCCTCCACGAACTCCGCGACCAGTCGTACGGATTCTTCGATCTGAAGGAAGGCACGCTGTATCCCGCGCTGCGGCGCCTCGAAGAACGAGGGTTCGTCGAGAGCCGTTGGCAGGAGCCGGAGAGCGGCATGCCGCGGAAGTACTACCGCCTGACGGACCGCGGACGGACCGCGCTCTCGGAGGCACTCGCAGTCTGGGACGCGATGACGACCGGCGCGGAACGCGTGCTGAGGGAAGCCCGATGACGCCCCACGACGAGTACTTGGACCGGGTGCGACGCGCGATGGCGGGCATGGACCCCGCCGTACGGGACGACATCCTGCGGGAACTCGGGAGTCACATCGCCGAATCGATGGCGGCAAACGGCGGGAACGCGGATGCGACGATCTCCGGCCTCGGCTCGCCGACGGAGGTGGGCCGACATTACCGCGCGGTCTACGGGTATGGCCGGGCGTTCCGAAGTCTGTTCGCGGTGGTCGCGTTCCTCCTCGCGATCCCGTCGATCCCGGTCTTGATCACCGGGGACCAGGGTCTCTTCCCCTTCGGGTTGTCGGTCGTCTTCCTCGGGATCGTCGCCGCCTGGGTCCTCTGGGTGAGCGCCTCCGCGGGAGCCCGCGCGGGGCTCATTGCCGGCATTGCGGCGTTCGCCGGCCGGCTCGTGGCGTTCGGGGCGGTCGCGGCGACGCAGGCCGGCGGCATCGCGACCGCCGGGGGAATCGGCCTCCTGGCAATCGCATCCGTGATGCTCGTCGTCCTGGGGTGGCTCCCGGGCACGGCCAAGAAGACGTGGTCCGGGCCGCGGGCGGAGCTCTAGGCGGCTCGCCACCGGCGCACGATCTCGCGGTGGTCGAACGCCATCGGGGGCACGTCGTCCGGATCGACGAGCACGACCTCGGCCGCGTCGTTCCCCGCCCTCAACCGGCCGCCCGTCTCTTCGAGGACGTACGCCGCGGAGACCACGTGGCCCCGCGGGTCCCGCTTGGGATCGGAGAACACGCCAACCAACCGGACCACGTGCGTCTCGAGGCCGGTCTCCTCTCGGACTTCCCGCACGACGGCGTCCTCGACCGGCTCGCCGAGTTCAACGAAGCCGCCGGGGAGTGCGAGCAACCCCCGGAAGGGCTCATGCCCGCGGCGCACCGTCACCAGCTTGTCCCCATGGACGACGAGGCCATCCACGGCAACGCGCGGATGCCGTTTCCGCTCCGCCATCCTATCACTCGAGCGACGGCATGCGAATGTCGTGGTCCTTCGCGAACCGGATCGCGTCCTCGTACCCCGCGTCCGCGTGGCGCACGACGCCCATTCCCGGGTCCGTCGTGAGGACCCGCTCGATCCGCCGCTCGGCCTCCTCCGTGCCGTCGCACACGACCAGCGCGCCGGCGTGGGTCGAGTAGCCGATGCCGACGCCCCCGCCGTTGTGCACGGCGACGAGGTCGGCGCCCGCGGCCGTGTTCAGGAGGGCGTTCAGGATCGGCCAGTCGGCGATCGGATCGGATTTGTCCCTCATCCCTTCCGTCTCCCGGTACGGGGAGGCGACGGACCCGGCGTCCAAGTGGTCCCGCGTGATGACGATCGGCCCGCTCAACTCGCCCGACGCCACCATCCGGTTGATCACCGTCCCGAACCTCGCGCGCTCTCCGTATCCTAGCCAACAGACGCGGGCCGGGAGGCCCTCCCACGGGAGATGCTTCTCCGCGAGGCGGATCCATCGGGCGAGCGTCTCGTCCTCGGGGAACTCCCGCAAGACGACGCTGTCCGTCTTGACGATGTCGTCCGCGTTGCCCGTGACGGCGACCCAACGGAAGGGACCCCGGCCTTCGGCAAATAGCGGGCGAATGAAGAGGGGGACGAACCCTTGGAACGCGAACGCGTCCTCGACGCCGGCCTCCTTCGCCTGCCCGCGGATGTTGTTCCCGTAGTCGAAGACCACGCTTCCGCTTCGGAGGAACGCCAGCATCGCCCGCACGTGCATCGCGATCGATTCTCGCGACCGCCGCATATACTCGTTCGGATTCGAGGCCCGGAGCTCCGCCGCTTCCGTAACGGTGAGGCCGCGTGGAATGTAGCCGCCGAGCGGATCGTGTGCACTTGTCTGGTCCGTGACGACATCGGGACGGATGTCACGCTTCACAAGTTCCGGGTGGACGTCCGCGCAATTGCCGAGGAGGCCGACCGAGAGCGGGGTACCGCTTGCCTTTGCGTCAAGGGCCATCTCGAGCGCCTCCTCGAGATCTCGCACGAGACGGTCGCAGTAGCCGTTCGCCACCCGCCGACGGATGCGAGCCTCGTCGACCTCGACGTCGAGGCACACGCCCTCGTTCATCTTGATCGCGAGCGGCTGCGCGCCGCCCATGCCGCCCATCCCTCCGGTCAGGACGAGCCGGCCCTTCAGGGAACCGCCGAAGTGCTTCCGCGCGCACGCCGCGAACGTCTCGTACGTACCCTGGACGATCCCTTGCGAGCCGATGTAGGACCAGCCGCCGGCCGTCATCTGCCCGTACATCGTGAGGCCGAGCCGCTCGAGCTCGTAGAACGTCTCCCAGTTGGACCACTTCGGCACGAGGTGCGCGTTCGCGATCAGGACCCGCGGCGCGTCCCGATGCGTCCGGAAGACCGCCACGGGCTTGCCGCTCTGCACGACGAGCGTCTCGTCGTCCCGAAGGCTCTTGAGCGTTTCGACGATGCGGTGGAACGCATCCCAGTTCCTCGCAGCCTTCCCCGTGCCGCCGTAGATGATGAGCTGGTCCGGCTTCTCCGCGTTCTCGAGGTTGTTCTCGAGCATGCGCAGGATCGCTTCCTGGCGCCAGCCCTTGCACCGCAGGCCGGGACCGCGCGCGGCCTTGATCCGCTCCATGCAGACCGACCGTACGTTCGGCGGAGTGTAAAGCCTTTTCCCGCACATCGGGGCTCGGCTCCGTCCTACCGATATCGCAAGATACTTTGGGGCGAGACGACGATGGGGAGCTGTCCATGGCGTTCACCAACCGCCGGCTGATCGCGATCCTCATCGTGCCCTTCGCCGTCGTGCTCGCCACGGTCGTCGTGGCGACGTACGTCCTGCCGGCCGTGACGTTGCAGGTTGATCAGGCGACGTACCACGTCGGCGATACGGTCCGCTTCTCCCTTCACAACGGATTGAAGGAGCCGGTGTACCTCGCGTGCACGGCCCCGTGGCAGATCTCCCGCGAGATCGACGGCACCTGGCACCCCGTGGAGTCGCACGTCTGCCTTGCGGTGATCGTGGCCGTGGCTCCGGGCGAGGCCCGGAACTGGAGCTGGGTCAGCCGGACGGCGACCGACCGTCCGGACTTCGCGCCCGTGGAGCCGGGGCAGTACCGCATCGAGATGTCGGTGTTGACGCAGTGCGCGTCGCCCACGCAAGGCTGTTCGACCGTGCACGTGACCGCGTTCTTCCGGCTTCAATGAGCGCGGGCCGCGGATCAGAGCCGCGATGACACGACGGCCATGGCCTCGTGCCCGATCGCGTCGGCGCGCTTCAATAGCCGGTCCGCTTCTTCCTCGACCCGATCCCGGAATGCCTCGTCCTTGATCGCCGCCAGGTTCACGTAGCAATTCAGGCTCGAACCTCGAATCGCGGCCTCGGCGAGGAGGATCGCCACGCCGGCATCCGTCGTCGCGCCGCGGTTTCCCTTCTTCACGGCGGCCTCCGCGAGTTCGAGTGCCTCGATGCAGCGCCGCATTGTCTCGAGGGGAACCTCGGTCGCCCTCCGATACGCGGACTGCATCGCCTCGACTCGTGCCGCCTTTTCGGCCGGCGTGCCCTTCGCCATCCGGGTCGCCGCGAGCACCGCGTCGTACGCGCGGGCGTCCTCGTCCACGAGCGCCTCGAGTCTCGCCTGCGTCGCGCGGGCCTTCGACTCGATCTGGGCGAGCTCCGCGTCGGCTTCCTCGTAGCCTTTCTTGCCCCGGGCGAGGCCCGCCACCATACGACTCAACGCGACCGACAGCGCGCCCGCGAGAGCCGACGCGCTCCCGCCGCCCGGTGTCGGCGTGGCCGCGGCCACGGAGGCCAGGAACTCATCCACACTCTGATCCTTCACTCCCACAGCCGCGTCTCCAGGATTTGGTCTCGATGGAATCGTGCGAGCTTGAAGTATTGGGTCGCGCCGTCGACGAGCGCATCGAGCGGGACGAGTCCGACGACCTCGCTCTCCGCGATCTCGACGCCTTCCTTCTCCGCGAGCGCACGAATCGCCTCGAACGCCTGGACGAGCGACGTCCGACGGTAGTCGACCATGTTCATCGAGACCTGCACGAGGCCTCGTTCGGAGAGCGCGAAGCCTTTCGCGCGGACCGCCGGGAGGCCGCCGTCGCTCTCCCGGATCGCCTTCGCGATGCGTTTCGCGACCGCGACGTCGGCCGTCCGCAGGTTCACATTCCACGCGATCAACACCGGCCGGGCCCCGACGATGCATGCGCCGGCGGTCGGGTGGAGTCGCGCGGGGCCGAAATCCGGCTTGCGGTCCGGGTTCGTCTCGATCTCGACCTTGAGGCCTTCGTACTCTCCACGCCGCACGTCCGGGAGGGCGCGCCGGTCCGGCCGGGTTGCGGCGGCTTCATACAGATAGACTGGGACACGGAGCTCGTCCGCGATTCGTTTGCCAACCGACCGTGCGAGGGCGACGCAGTCCTCCATTGTCATTCCCGCGATCGGGACGAACGGGAGGACGTCGAGGGCGCCGACCCGAGGATGCTCGCCGCGATGCGCGTTCATGTCGATCCGCTCGACCGCGGCGGACGCGGCCCGAAACGCCGCTTCGGACGCCGCCCCGCGATCGCCGACGAACGTGATCACGGAGCGGTTATGATCCGCGTCCATCTGCACATCGAGGATCCGCGCTCCGGCGACAGAGCCGATTGCGGACCCGATCGCATCGACGACGTCCTTGCGGCGCCCTTCCGAAAAGTTCGGCACGCACTCGACGACCTCGACCATCCGGGCTCCAGGGAGCGCGACGAAGCCGACGACTCCTTAAAACCTTTCTCGATCGCTCGCCGGGGACGACGGCCGTCCCGTCCATAGCGCCGCCGCAACCGCGTCGACGAAGGCCTGCCCCGCTGCCACACAATCCTGAAGGCGGAGGACGGCGCGTCCTTCTTCTGCGGCCACTCATTCACTGAAGGAAAGCCCTCACCGTAAGCGTATTATTGCCCACCTCCGTTGGGGGCGCGTCCCATGAGGAAGGACGAGGAATTCAGCGAGTGGTACAACGGACTCGTCGAGGGCGCGGAGCTGAGCGACAAGCGCTATCCAATCAAGGGGATGAACGTCTGGCGGCCCTACGGCTGGTCGATCATGAAGCTGATCGATGCGGCGATGCGGGAGGAGTTCGACTCGACCGGCCACGGCGAGGTGAACTTCCCTGTGCTGATCCCGGAGACGGAGTTTCAGAAGGAGACGGAACACGTCAAGGGCTTCGAGGGCGACGTGTTCTGGGTCACCCGGGGAGGGTTCAACGAGCTCGACGTGAAGCTCCTCCTTCGACCGACGTCGGAGACGGCGATGTATCCGATGTTCAAGCTCTGGATCCGGAGTCACGCGGACCTGCCGCTGAAGGTGTACCAGATCGTGCCCGTCTTCCGCTACGAGACGAAGATGACCCGGACGTTCATGCGCGTCCGGGAGATCCATTTCTTCGAGGCACACACGGCCCACGCGACGTTCGAGGACGCCGAGCAGCAGATCCGGGAGGACCTGCAGATCAACGAACGCCTGATGCGTCTCCTCGCGCTGCCGTACATCGTCTCGAAGCGTCCGGACTGGGACAAATTCCCCGGGGCGCATTACAGCCTCGGGTCCGACACGCTGCTGCCCTCGGGGCGGTCGCTCCAGCTCGCGACGTTCCACCAGTACCGCGACAACTTCGCCAAGGTGTACGACGTCACGTACGAGGCCGAGGGCGGGGAGCACAAGTTCGTCCACCAGACGACGGACGGGATGAGCGAACGCATCCTCGGGGCCCTGCTGGCGATCCACGGGGACGAAAAGGGACTCGTGCTGCCGCCCGCCGCCGCCCCGATCCAGGCCGTCATCGTGCCTGTGCTGGAGAAGGGCCGGCAAGAACAGATGCTCCTCGAGGCGCAGCGGCTCTTCCTCGAACTCCGGGAGCGGATGCGGGTGAACCTCGACGATCGGGACATGCGCCCGGGCGAGAAATACTACTACTGGGAGGCGCGTGGTGTGCCGCTCCGCGTGGAGCTCGGCCCGCGCGAGATCGAGAAGAGCATGGCCACCGTGGTCCGACGCGACACGGGAGACAAGAGGGAGCTGCCACGGGACGCCCTCGGGGACCGCCTACGCTCCGTGCTCGAGCTGATGCAAATCGCGATGTGGGATCGCGCGGAGAAGATGATCCGGCAGAACACCTTCACGATCACCTCGCTCAACGAGGCGAAGGACGGCTTCAACCGGATGGGCTGGTGCGGCAGCGAGGCGTGCGGCAAGACGATCGCCGACCAGACGGGAATGAGCGTCCTAGGAACGCCCTTTTACCCCGAAGAATTCAAGGGCGTGTGCATCGTCTGCGGCAAGCCGACGAAACAGGTCGTGTACGTGGCGAAAGCGTACTAGGCCCGCGCACCGACGCCCGCCGTCACTGGGGGAATCCCGCCACCATGTCGTTCCCGCTGCCGTGTGGCCGCTTATTTGGATATCAACTTCCGGAATCTCGGTCCGTACCGGGAGGTGGCGGGGCGGGGGTCTCGCGGTACAGGAGCATCCCGA
>DASPXQ010000149.1:0-4936 GCA_035637195.1 Thermoplasmata archaeon
GGTCGGCTCGGACTTCTGCAGCGAGTGGACCTTCGCACCCTGCGACGTGATCGAGCTCAAGATCTCCGCGACCGGACCTTCGTCCTCGAGGATGAACGTGAGGTGAGAACGGTTCTTCGAGATGTCATCTTTGTGGGAGAAGTTCTTGACGCCGGGGAGGCCGATGAAAGACGTTGTGTCCCGGATCGTGTCCACCTCGAGCTGGAAGGTCGTATCCGTGCGGATCATCCGCTTCAGGTTGGCGGGGGTGTCGCACGCCAGGATGCGCCCCTTGTCGATGATCGCGATCCGATCGCACATCTGGTCCGCCTCCGCCATGTAGTGGGACGTCAGCAGGACCGTCTTGCCGGCCCTCTTTCGGACCCAGTTCATGACGTACTCCCGGATCACGCGAGCCGCGTTCACGTCGAGGCCGAGCGTCGGCTCGTCGAGGAAGAGGATATCGGGGTCCGTCACGAAGCCGCGGATCATGTTCATCTTCTGCCTCTGGCCGGTCGACAGCATGCGCACCTTCGCGTCTCGCTTGTCCCACAGGCCGAAGACGTGCATGAGCTCGTCGATCCGCTCTTTGGAGACCTTGCTCGGGACGCCGTAGAACTGGGAGAACATCCAGATGTTCTCGCGCGCGGTCAGCAAGCCGTACCCGGACGTCTCGCCGCCGGAGACCATGTTAATCCGCTGACGGATCGGGAACGGATCCTTCGCCACGTCGTGACCCGCGACGAACGCCTGTCCCGCCGTCGGAAGTAGCAGGGTCGCGAGGATCTTGATGAGCGTCGTCTTGCCGGCACCGTTCGGCCCGAGCATGCCGAACAGCTCCCCTTCGTTGATGCCCAGCGACACGCCATCGAGAGCGGTGACGGGGCCGAGCGAGTCATCGCTTCCGTTGGAGCCTGCCTTGCGGCGGAACCGGCGTTTCTTCTTCCCGGCGAAGATCCGGGTCAGGTCGCGCGTCTCGACGGCGTACGTCATGGGGGACTGCATCCGATCGCCCGAGCCGGGGCGCGAGGGCGTCGGGCCTAGGCGGCGATCCGTTGCCGGTAGCGGGTGATGTACCCGGCGATCCGGTTGCGCATCAGGACGCTCCGCACGTCCGTGAGTTCAGAGACCTTCGCCTTGTTGTGGTCGAAGTCGGCCGTGAACTCGTTCGGATAGAGCTTCGCCAGCTCAATCGCGACTCGCTTGATGTACGTCGGCCGGATGTTGCCCAACGTTTGGCTCCGCGTTCCCGTTCGGGAGGGCGCTCCAAGGGGAGTGTGCTAGATAAAGCTTCTTGACACGCTCGCGAAAACGGGGCGACTGCCGCCCGCGGGATGTTGTCGCAATCAGCGCCGCGAGAATAGCGGGCAACTATTAAATAGGGACCTCGGATACGCCGGAATGGAATCGCGCGCCCCTCGGTCTCCAGGAGCGGGTGGTGATGGAAGAATCCCTCGTGAACGTCGAGTTCCTGAAGAGTTCGAACAACTTCATCGCCCGGATCCAGAGCGAGCTCGGCGGGATGCGCGAGTACCGCAGCTCGTCGTTTGAGGAAGTCCTCGAGCAGGTCGTCATCGACTTGCAAGAGGAGTTCGAGTCGTACTAGTCACGCGCCGGTCCACGTGGGCTTTCGCTTCTCGATGAACGCCCGCATGCCCTCCGCCTTGTCGCGCGTCGAGCCGACGACGCCGAACGCGGCGGTCTCGAAGTCCAAGCCGGCCGAGAGGGGCATCTCCATCGCCGACCGCAGGCATGCTTTCGCGAGGGCGATCGCCGCGGGACTCTTCTCGAGGATCTTGCGCGCCAAAGCCTTCGCCTCTTCGAGGAGGCGGTCCGGGGGCACCACACGGTTCACGAGGCCGATTCGCTCCGCCGTCGCGGCGTCCACCATCTCGCCCGTGTAGACGAGTTCCGCCGCCCATCCCGGTCCGACGATCCGCGGCAGTCGCTGGCTGCCACCGAACCCGGGGATGATGCCGATGTTGACTTCGGGCTGACCGAGCCTCGCGCGATCCGAGGCAATGCGGATGTCGCAGGCGAGAGCGAGCTCGCAGCCGCCACCGAGCGCATATCCATTGATCGCCGCGATGATCGGCTTGCTGCACCCGGCCATCGTATCGCCGAGACGCCGGCCCACCTCCGAGAAGGCGCGCATCTCCAAGGCGGACAGCCCGGCCATCTCCTTGATGTCCGCGCCGGCGACGAACGCCTTGTCCCCCGCACCGGTCAGGATGATCGCGCCCACGTCCGCGGCCATCGAGAGGTGCTCGAACGTCATCGAGAGCTCCCGCAAGACCGTCGCGTTCAGTGCGTTCAGCGCCTCGGGCCGGTTGATCGTGACGACCGCGAGTCGGTCCTCCATTTCCGTCTTGACGAAGCCGGGCATCGTTCCACCGGCGGCGGAATGTGCGTCGAAGGAATGAATCCGTCGGAGGTCCCGACCGCCGATGCGTCACGCCTTCGGATAGTCGTAGACGCCGCGGCCCGTCTTACGTCCGAGGCGTCCCGCGCGGACGTACTTCCGGAGGAGCGGCGAAGGCCGGAACTTCGGATCGCCCGTCTCCCGGAAGAGGACCTCCATCACGTCCAACCCGATGTCGAGGCCGGTGTAATCGGCGAGCTCCAACGGACCCATCGGCATGTTCGTGCCGAGCTTCATCGCCTTGTCGATGTCCGCCGCGCTCGCGACGCCTTCCTGGAGGAGGTTGAACGCCTCGTTCATCATCGGCACGAGGAGGCGATTCACGACGAATCCCGGGGACTCCCTCACCTCGACCGCTTCCTTGCCGAGCCTGCCGCACAGGTCCTTGACGAGCGCGACCGTCGCGTCGCTCGTCTCCGAGCCTCGGATGACCTCGACGAGCTTCATGACCGGCGCGGGGTTGAAGAAGTGCATGCCGACGACGCGGTCCGCGCGCTTTGTCGCGTTCGCCATCTCCGTGATGCTCAGGGACGACGTGTTCGAGGCGAACACGACCTCGGGCGCGCAGAGGCGGTCAAGCTCCGCGTAGAGCTCCTTCTTGACCTCCATCTTCTCGAAGACCGCCTCGATGACGACCTGCGCCCCCGCGACGGCCTCCTTGAGGTCGACGGCCCCGCGGATCTTCGTCAGGATGGCGTCGACCTCGCCTTGGGTCATCTTGCCTCGCTCGACTCGCTTCGCCAGCGGCTCCTTGATTCGGCGAAAGCCGCCGTCGACGAGCCGCTGCTCGATGTCCCGCATCGTCACCGGGAACCCGGCCGCGGCGCACGCCTGGGCGATCCCCGCCCCCATCGTGCCCGCGCCGATCACCGCGATCTTCCGTACGTCCGCTGCGTCCGTGGCCGCCACCGTCCCGCGCGGAGAACGGCACCGCGGACGTAAAGCCTGCGTTTATAAGGGATTGCGGTAGGCTCATATCTCCCCCGCGGTATGGGCGCGGCCGAGGACCCCCGATGTCACGCCCCCCGAGGTCCCTCGTCCTGGCCTTGGCGATCGTCCTCGCCCTGGCGTCGATCGTGGCGGTCACGCCCCGCGCGGCGGCGGCCCAGAACCGGCCCTCGTGGACCCAAGGCGACTTCTGGGTCTACGCCCGCACCGCGGGCAGCGAGATGTCGACGATCCGACTCGACGTGAACGAGCGCACGACCCTCACCCTGACGTCGGGCACGTACAGCGTGTGGAACGTGACGTCGACCACGACGGACGCCAACGGCGGCGTGACCGTCCAGCACATCTGGATCCAGGAGTCGAACCTCGGCCTCGCGAAGGCGAACTTCTCGACGCCGTTCGGGGACGTGGCGGTGACGTTCGACCCGCCGCTCGCCCAGGCGGTCTTCCCGCTCTCCCTCAACGCGCAGTGGTCCCTCACCACGACCGTCCGGCTCGTGGACATCTCGTTCAGCTTCCCGCTCGCGTACAGCGCCACGGTGATTGCGGAGCACTCGACGACAGTCGCGGCGGGTTCGTTCAACGTCGCGGTGATCCGAAGCCCCTCCACGGGCACGGCCCACGACGAGAACTCCTATTCCGAGGGCGCGGGGAATTCCGTCAAGCAGGAGTCGTACGACGGCAGTGGGAACCGCGTCGCGGAGCAGGAGCTGACCGCGTACCGGTACCAGTCCGGGTTGGTCGGCTTGCTCCTGATCATCGGAGGCGTCGTCGTCCTCGCGGCGATCGTGATCGCGGTGCTCGCGGTGATGCGACGCCGGAAGATGGCGCGGCCGCCCGGCGCGTACCCGCCCCCGCCGCAGGAGCCGCCTCCGGGCCCGTGAGCCGCATCGGAGCCGTTACATACGCTCCGCGCCCGTGACCGGGCGCATGCGAGGTGGGCCGTACGCCGCGATCGCCCTCGCGGTCGTCTCCGTCTCGTTCTCGGCGATCTTCATCTCTTGGTCCGACTCGCCGTTCGTCACGATTGCGCTGTACCGGCTCGCGATCGCCTCGGCGATCCTCGCGCCGATCGTCCTCCTGGACCGCCGACGACCGCTCGTCGGCATCCCGCGGCGGGACGTCCTCCTGATGACGGGCGTCGGGGCGATCCTCGCGACCCACTTCACGCTCTGGATCGGATCGCTGAAGATCGAGGGCGTCCAGGTGAGCGTCGCCTCGTCCGTCATCCTCGTGACGTCCCACCCGCTGCTCGTCGGGATCCTGTCGCACTTCGTCCTCCGGGAGCGACTGAACGGACGGATGGCCGTCGGGATCGCGCTGGGCTTCGGCGGCGTGGTCGTCATTGCAATCGCGGACTCGACGGCGAGGAGCGCGAGCTTGGTGGGAGACCTCCTGGCGTTCTCGGGCGGCGTCGCCGCCGGCTTCTATTTTCTCCTGGGCCGCAGACTGCGTCAGCGGATTCCCCTCCTCGCCTACGCGTTCGTCGTGTACGTCACCGCGACCGGCGTCCTGTTCCTCTACACGCTCCTGCTCCAAGAGAGCCTCACGCCGACCGGCGACGTGCGGACCGAGATGGCGCTCTTC
>DASPXQ010000150.1:0-9428 GCA_035637195.1 Thermoplasmata archaeon
CACGAACGGACTGAGCAAGGCGTACGGCCTGCCGGGCCTGCGGATCGGATGGCTCGTCGGGCCGCCGGACACGATCGCACGACTCTGGGGCTACCACGACTACACGACCCTCACGCCGACATACCTCTCGGACCGGCTCGCTCAGATCTCTTTAGCGCCGGCGCGCCGCGAGGCGATCCTTGGCCGGACGCGCTCGATCCTGCAGCGGAACTACGCGATAGTCCGGGATTGGATCGACGAACACGGGCCGCTTTTCTCCCACGTCCCGCCCGCCGCCGGCGCGATCTGCTATCTGCGGTACGCGCTCGACATCAACTCGTCGGATCTCGCCGAACGCCTCCTCAAGCAGAAGTCCACCCTGATTGTGCCGGGCGATCACTTCGGGATGGACGGCTACATCCGGATCGGGATGGGCGATGCGAAGTCATACGTCTCGGGCGGGCTGCGCCGGATCGACGAGCTCCTGCGCGAGCTGAAGGCGGGCCGGGGGACGCGGTAGGTGGAGGTCCTCCTCCTTTTCGAGCGGGACATCCGTTCGATCGTCGGGCCCGACGAGGCCCTGGCGGCGGTGCGCGACGCGTTCGCGGGCCTCGCGCGCGGGGATGCGATTCTACCCGACGTGATCAACCTGGACATCCCGTCGTCGAAGGTGGAGGCGCATGTGAAAGGCGCGCACCTCCGAGACACTCCGTTCTTCTCCGTCAAGGTCGCGTCGGGCTCCTATGAAAACCCGAGTCGCGACCTGCCGGTCGGAAGCGGCATGGTCCTCGTGTTCGATGCGACGACGGGATTCCCCCGGGCCGTGCTGTTCGACAACGGCTACCTCACGGAGATCCGGACGGGCGCCGCGGGGGCCCTCGCCGCCGACCTGCTCGCGAGGCGAGACGTCGAGCGCGTCGGCGTCGTCGGAGTCGGCGCGCAGGCGAGGTACCAGATCGCGGCCCTCCTCCGCGTGCGGACGCCGGAACGCGTCATCGCCTACGGTCGCTCGGAGGCGAAGGCGACGGCCTACGCGCGAGAGATCTCGGACCGTCACGGGGTGAAGGTCCTCCCGGCGAAGACCGTCGAGCAGGCCGTCCGCGGGTCCGATCTCGTCGTCACGGTGACGCCGTCGCGCGAGCCGCTCGTGCGCACGGATTGGGTGCGTCCCGGAATGCACATCACGGCGGTCGGTTCCGACGGCCCGGAGAAGCGGGAGCTCGAGGTCGGCGTGCTCCGGAAGGCGGACAAGGTCGTCGCGGACCGCCTCGACCAATGCGCGCGGCTCGGCGAAATCCACCACGCCATCCAGGCCGGCGCGATGCGGCGCGAGGACGTCTACGCGGAGCTCGGTGAGATCGCCGCCGGCATGAAGCCGGGTCGCGAACGGGACGACGAGATGACGGTCGCGGACCTGACCGGGGTCGGCGTGCAGGACGCCGCCGTGGCGAACCTCGTCGTGGACGCCGCGCTTCGGCGCGGAATGGGGAAGGTCCTCGACGTCTGAGGTGGTCCGCACGCGACGTCGTATCCTCCTCGTGGGATTCGGCAACGTGGGGCGCGAGTTCGCACGCCTCCTGGTCGAATGCCGCGGGGCGCTCGCCCGGGACCACGGCCTCGAGCCCGCGGTCATCGGGATCCTCACGGCGCACCATGGGAGCGTCGAGAGGGCGAGCGGGATCGATCTCCGCAAGGCGGTGCGGGCCGCGGAGGCGGGCGGTTCGATCGAGTCGTGCGGGCGTCCGGTGCGGGACGATTCCGTCGAGGCCGTCCGACGCATCCGCGCCGATGTCGTGATCGAGGTCACGCCGCTCCGGATCGCGCCGAGACAACTCGCGTTGGACCACATCCTCGCGGCCCTCGCGGGCGGGAAGCACGTCATCACGGCGAACAAGGGACCCGTCGTCTACCATTACCGCCGGCTCGCCGAGATCGCGCGGACGAAGCGCCTCGGCTTCCGTTTCGAAGGGACCGTGATGGACGGCGCCCCGGTGTTCAGCCTCTTCCTCGAGGCGATGCGCGGCGCGCGAATCGAATCGTTCGAAGGGATCCTGAACAGCACGAGCAACTTGGTCCTCTCCGAGATCGAGGCCGGCCGGACGTACGAGGAGGCGGTCGCCGCGGCGCGGGCGATCGGATTCCTGGAGACGGATCCGTCCATGGACCTCGACGGATGGGACGCGACCGTCAAGGCGTGCCTCCTCGCGAACGTCCTCATGGGCGGATCCCTCCGACCCGAGGAGGTCCCGCGCCAGGGGGTCTCCTCCGTCGATGCGGCGGATGTCCGCGGGACGCGCGCCGGCGGACGGCGGCTCGCGCAGGTCGCCCGCGGGTGGCGCGAGGGTCGGGGCGTGAAGGCGTCGGTCGCGATCGAGGCGGTCGCGCCCGATCAGCCGCTCTTTCCAATCACAGGCACATCGAGTTCGCTGCTCGTTCGCACGGACATGCTGAAGGAATTTCAGATCGTCGAACGGAACCCGGGTTTGCGGCAGACCGCGTACGCGCTGTACGCCGATCTGATCGCCATCCACGAGGGCCGCCTCGCCCCCTAATTACGCTTATATCGCGCGCACTGGATGCGCGTTGGATGCGCGTCGTCCTCGGAGGGACGTTCGACATCCTCCACGACGGCCACGAGGCCCTCCTGCGCGCCGGATTCGAAGGTCGGCCGGCGTTCGTCCTCATCGGATTGACGACGGACCGGTTCGCCGGCGAGTCGCGGCCCCGCGTGAACTCGTACACCGTGAGGGAGCGGAACCTGAAGCGGTTCCTGGCCGCCCGCCGATGGCGACCGGTGCGGATCGAGCCGATCGACGATCCCTTCGGCCCCGCGGACGATCTCCCGGACCTTGACGTCCTCGTCGTGTCGGCCGAGCGTCACGCGGTCGCCTTGGCGCTGAACGAGGCCCGGGTGCGGAACGGTCTCCGTCCCCTGGAAATCCGGGATGTGCCGATGGTCTTGGCCCAAGACGGACTCCCGATCGCCTCACGGCGGATCCGCGCCGACGTGATCGACGGGCATGGCGCCCGGACGAAGCCGCTCGCGGTCCGCGTCGGAACCGACAACCCGGTTAAGGTCCGCGCGGTCCGGCGCGCCTTCGAATCCTTGTCGTGGCGGGCGGCCGTGTCCCGGGTCCGCGTGCCGACGGATGTGCCCGAACAGCCGTTCGGTGCGGAGGCGATCCGCGGAGCGGTGGCGCGGGCCCGGGCCGCACTCGGCACCGCCGACTTCGGCGTCGGGATCGAGGCGGGACTCGTGTGGGAGCCGACGGTCGGCAACTATTTCGACGTCCAGTACTGCGCGATCGTCGACCGCGCCGGTCGGCTGACGGTCGGCCAGGGTCCCGGCTTCAGCTATCCGCCATCCGTCGTCCGTCGCGTGAAGGAGGGCAACACGGTCGGCGAGGCCATGGCGCAGCTCACCGGCATCCGAGGGATCGGCGCGAAGCAAGGCGCGATCGGCTACCTGACGGATCGGCGGCTGGATCGCGACGCGCTCACGGAGTCCGCCGTCCTCATGGCGATGGTCCCGCGCATTCGGCGGGATCTCTACGAGTCCTAGGCTCTCGACTCCATCCCGGATGTCGTCGACGGAGGGTGGGCGGCGCAACGGCCGCACCAGATCGCGTTCTCGACGACGACGTAGTCTCGCATGAGAGGATACGATCCATGACACTCGATCCCGCTGACGAATCGCCCCGTCGTCATGTGATCCCGGCAGACTCCGCTACCGCAAAACCGGCACATACCCCGCGCTTCGTTGTCGCAGTAATTGCAACGCATGAACGTGGCCAATCCCCGGAAGCGTCAAGAAGGTTCCGCGGGGCTTCCGACCTACCGCATCGCGTACACGGGCTGCACGGAGCAGGAGCCGCACCAGATCGCGTTGTTCACGATCACGTAATCGGCCCGCGTCGCGCTCAGCTCTCCGTGGGACGCCCAGCCGCTGACGAACCGGCCGGCCTTCGTGTGATCGGAGCACACCGCGGCGCCGCAGAATCGGCACACGGCCCTCGCGTCCTTGTCGCAGTAATAGCAGTGCATGGCCCGGAATCCTCGCGGGCCCGGAAGTACCTTCTGCGGCCCGGTCGGACGGCGCGTCCACACAAGTCTTTTACGTCCCTCGGCCGTTCGCTGCGATCGGAGCTTCCCGATGCCGGCGAAGATCGTGATCAACGGGTACGGGACGATCGGAAAGCGCGTGGCCGACGCCGTCGCCCTGCAGGGCGACATGAATGTCGTCGGCGTCGTGAAGACGCGACCCGACTTCGAGGCGAAGCTCGCCGTGCGGAAGGCGTACGCCCTCTACGCGGCGACGGACGACGCCCTCCGGAAGTTCGAGAAAGCGGGCGTCAAGGCGTCCGGCGTCCTCGGAGACGCCCTGAAAGACGCGGACCTCGTCGTCGACTGCACGCCGGAGGAGAGCGGATACCGGAGGCTCTACGAGAAAGCGGGCGTGAAGGCGATCTGGCAGGGCGGCGAGGATCACGCGCTCACGAATCTCTCGTTCAACGCCGCGGCGAACTACGACGAGTGCCTCGGCGCCTCGTTCGTCCGCGTCCCGTCGTGCAACACGACCGGGCTCATCCGCACCCTGCATCCGCTCGACGCCGGGCTCGGCGTCGACCGCGCCCTCGCGGTCTTGGTGCGCCGCGCGACGGACCCCGGCGACTCGAAGAAGGGGCCGATCAACGCGATCGAGCCGGAGCTCGAGATGCCGAGCCACCACGGACCCGACGTGCAGAGCGTCCTCCCGAAACTGAACATCCAGACGATTGCCATGAAAGTCCCTACGACCCTCATGCACGTGCACATCGTCAGCGTGGACCTGAAGAAGGCCGCGGACGCGGAGCGGGTCGTCGAGTTGTGGAAGCGGCAGCCCCGCATCACGTTCGTCGAGGGCAGCGAGGGCGTCAAGTCGACGGCGCAGATCATGGAGATGGCCCGCGACCTCTCGCGGAACCGGTCCGACCTCTACGAGGTCGCCGTGTGGCGGGACGGCGTCCACGTCGTCGACGGGAAGCGACTCTACTACTTCCAGGCGGTCCACCAAGAGTCGGATGTCGTCCCGGAGAACGTCGACGCGATCCGCGCGCTCCTCGAACTCGAGAAGGACGGTCGGCGGAGCATGGAGAAGACGGACCGCTCCCTCGGGATCGGCCTCGCCCGCTGATCTAGCGGTCGCGCTCGAGTCGTTTGATTCGGTTCGTCGCTCGCTGGAGCACGCCGATGAGCGCATGGAATTCCCATTTCGTCGGGACGGCGCGACCGATGAGTCGACGGAACATGACTTTCGTGCGCGCGCTCTTGTGCGCAGGATAGTCCGTCGAGGCCATGAGGGCGCCGAACGCCTCGTGAAGCGTCTCCTTCTCGAAGCCCGACGCCGAACGCGACTTCGTGCCTGGGCCGTGCACCGCTTGGAGTTCGTAGAGGAGGATCGCCGCCGCGTGAGACACGTTGAGAATCGGATAGCCCCTCGACGCCGGGATCGTCACGAGGAGGTCGCAGGCTCGGATCTCCTCGTCGCGAAGGCCGAAATCTTCCCGGCCGAGGAGGATTCCGACGCGTCCGGTGAACGCCGCGACTTTCCCGGCGAGTTCGCGAGGAGGAATCGCGATCCGCGCGAACCGCTTTTCGTTGTCCGTGTCGATGCCCGACGTGGCCACCAGGAGGTCGAGATCCGCCGTCGCCTCTGCGACGTCATGCACCGTCCGCGCGCGGGCGAGAATGTCCGCGCCGTGCATCGCGCGCTGCCGCGCCTCGGCGCCCAGGGGGCACGGCCGGACGAGGACTAAGTCCTCGACCCCGAAATTTTTCATCGCTCGCGCGATGGCGCCGACGTTGCCCTCGTTCTTTGGCTCGACGAGGACGACCCGGACCGAAGGCATGTGCTTCGGGATTCGCTATATTCTAGGCAAGATAATGACGGTTCGCATGCGGGTCGCGCTCAAGATCGCGTACGACGGTCGGCCCTTCTTCGGTTACCAACGACAGCCGAACGTGCGAACCGTCGAAGGGGAGTGCATCGCTGCGCTCCGCGCCGCGAGAGCCATTGTCGATCCGAACGCCGCATTCTTTCGAAGTGCGAGCCGGACCGACCGGGGTGTCAGTGCCGTGGGCAACGTCATTGCCTTCGACTCGGCCCTTCAACCCGAGGCCGTCGTGGGCGCATTCAACGACCGGGCGCGAGGGGTCTGGGCGTGGGCCGTGGCGGCCGTGCCGGACGGGTTCCACCCCCGCCACGCGGAAGAGCGATGGTATCGCTACCATCTCCTACAACGCATCCCTCTGCATGCACTCCGAAAGGGAGCCTCTCTCTTCGTCGGCGTGCACGACTTCCGTTCGTTCACCTCGGATCCGCCGCGAGGGCCGACAACGATCACCCGCATCGACGTGATGCGCGACGGCCCCGCGATCCTGTTCGACATCCGGGCCCCGAGCTTTCGCCGCGCCATGGTCCGTCGCATCGTCGCCGCCGTGGTCGGCACTGCAACGGGGGAGATTTCCGAGGACGACGTCCGCGCGTCGCTTCGCGGCGAGCGACACGACTTCGGCGTCGTGCCCGCGGAGCCGCTTGTTCTCGTGGACGTCCGGTATCCGTTTGCATGGCGCGTGCTCCTCAAACCGAAGGTGGCCGCGGAGTGGAAATCGATTGAAGACGACCTGGAATTGCGCCTTCGTCTCTCGCGCACCGTTCGCGCGGCGGTTCGCGCGGTGTCCCAACAGAACGGCTAGATTCGGGGCGCCCGATGGTCCGGGTTTCTATGGAGAGATCGCCCGCTTGACAACGTAGAACGGTCCGTGAACCGTCCAAAGTTCTCGTCTTGGAAAAACCTATTTATAGCGTGCTCTCCCTTCCCTCGAAACAGCCTTCTAGGGGAGAGGAGCGGAACACTATGGAACTAAAGCTTTTGCGCTCGCCTGGACTCCGCGCGACCGTGCTCGTCTTTGTCCTGCTCGCTGCAGGATTCGTGTTCTTGGCGACATCGGCCGCGGCCCAGGGTGGGCGGAATGAGTTGGTCATCGGACTGCAGAACGACATGACGACCCTCGATTACTTCAACCCGGAAACAAACACGGTTTGGAACGCGTATCAGGTCGGGTATGGTTTCGAAGGGCTCTTCAGCAACGATCCAGACTACAACGTTTTTACCGTTCTCGCCAATCCGGCGAAAGGGGCGAGCGGGCCGGGCTTCACGTTCATCGTGCCGCCCACGAACGCGCAACCCGTGGTCGATGTCTACATCCGACCCGGCGTGACGTTCCATGACGGTACGCCCATGACCCGGGACGACGTCGTCTTCAGCTACCAGGTGCTCGAGTGGTCGACCTACCAGACGTACATTTCGTCGGCCCTCTGGTGGGATTTGCCCATTTGGCCGCACTGGACGGGCGGTGCTGCGGTCTCCCACGTCGGTGTGGAGCCGTCCCCGGCGGCCTCCGATGCGGTGCGCTTCCACCTCTCGAAGCCCTATTCCTTGTTCTTCCTCGGGACGTTGGAAGTGCCGATCATCCCGAAGGCAATTTGGACGAACCACATCGACACCTCTCAGAGGCCGATCAACATCACCTCCCTGACGCCGATCACGGACAGCCAGGACTACTCCGCGGACTTCTCGTTCGGGAACACCGCGACCCAGACCGCGGCGACGATCGGGACCGGGATGTTCAAGTTCGACTCCTGGAGCCCGAGGTCCGGTTCCCACATCTCGGTGTACGATGGGTACTGGGGCAAGGGAGTCAGCGTCAGCTGGCGCGGAGTATCCTATCCGCTCTTCCCGGAGGCCCTCCGATCGATCAAGTTCGTGATCTTCACGAGCCTCGATGTGATCAGCCTGGCCCTCCAAAAGGGCGAAGTTGACACGCTGATCTGGTCCCTGACCCCCGGGTTCTTGACGCAGGTGCGGGCGAACCCGTCGATCAGCGTCGAACAGGTCACGGATGCCGGCTACTTCTATCTCGCATTCAACTTGCGCCGGAAACCGTGGAATGACCTGCATCTCCGCCAAGCGATCTCGATGGCAATCGACAAGGACTACATCGTGAACACGCTCATGGGCGGCTTCGGAATCAAAGGGTACGTCCCGGTTTCTGTGCACACGGCGGGATACATCAACTCGAGCGCCGCTCCGCCGACGTTCGATCTGCAAGGCGCGAGGAACCTGTTGGATCAGTACGGGATGATTGACCGCAACGGGGACGGCTTCCGCGACTACGCGGACGGATCCCCGATCAAGGCGACGATCCTCACCCCGCCGAAAGACTACGATCCGGTGCGGGCCGACGCGGGCATCATGATCTCGAACAACCTGAAGGCGATCGGGCTGAACATCGACGCCGCCCCGACGAGCTTCGACACGATCGTGTCGAAGGCTTTCACCGAGGTCGACTTCGACATCTACATCCTCGGCTGGCTCCTCACGGGCACGCCGGAGTCGTACCTGAACGACTTCTTCGGCAGCAAGAACGACGTCGCGATCAACCCGGCCGGCTCGAACTCCGCGGGCTATCGCAACGCCCGCGTGGACGCGCTCCTTGACAAGATGGACACGACGCTCGATACGCCGACGCGGATCCAGGTCGTCAAGGACATCGAGGGAATCGTGACGAACGACATCCCATGGAACGTCCTCTACTACCGCAAGAACCTGAACGCGTACCGGAACGACGCGTGGGTCGGCTGGATCAACACCCCGCCGCAGCTGTACAACTTCTGGTCCCTGGTGAAGATTCATCCCGCGGGCTCGGTCGTTGTGCCGCCGCCGAGCGGTGTCTTCTCGGTCGCGTTGACGGTGCCGGAGCGAGCGATCGGCGGGCATACGGTGAACATCGATGCCTTCGTCGCGCAGAACCTCGCACCGGTCAGCGGTGCGAGCGTGACGCTGAACGCGAGCTGGGGCTCCCAGTACCGGACGATGAGCGCTACGACGGATGCGAGCGGGCATGTTCGGTTCGCGTGGAAGGTGCCCGTCATCCAGGGCAACCTGTTCCTCAAGGCGATCGCCACGCTCGGGACTTCGAGCGCCACGACCACGAAGTTGCTCGAGATTACCGTCGGGCCTCCTGCCCCGATCGCAACGCTGAGCCTCTCGACGACAAAACCGGTCATCGGTGTCGGAGAGACGACGGCGATTGTCGCAAAACTGATTGACGGAGTCGGCGGGCCCATCCAGGGTGCGAACGTCTCGGTCGACAAGACCCTCCTGCTCGGAGGGATCTCTCCGACGTACGGTCTCACGGACGCCTCGGGCCAAATCACCTTCACGTATTCGGCCCCATTGACGGCCGCCCTGTTCCCGAACCAGCATCTGGCGGATATCGTGAAGGCGTTTGTGAGTGTACCCGAAACGGTGGCCGTCGACGCGCAACAAGCCTCGATGATCATCTTCGTTGAGAACGACAACGTTCCCGACTGGCGTATCGTGGCTGTGCAGGGCACGCCTGGGCTC
>DASPXQ010000151.1:0-7247 GCA_035637195.1 Thermoplasmata archaeon
GGTTTACCTCCCGCTATCCGGACAACTCTCGGCCCCGCAGGGCGCCGCAGCCTCCCATTCCCGGGAGGCAGGAAAGGATGATTCGGATGAGGGGGATCGGTGAATCGCGGCGCAAGCCGCTATCCCGGGTTCCAAACTGGAGGCGGGCCTATTTAAGGGTTCGGGCGATGATTCTCACTTTTGGGACCGTCGGCGGGTGTCGCGCCGCTGGACGCGGTCCGCGTACCACCGTTTCGAGGGCCGCTGTCGACTGCCGAGGCTCGCGTGTTCCTCGACCCGCTCGACGAACCCGTGGAGCGATTCGACGTCCGTGATGTCCTTCCGGCACAACCGCGTGAGGCGCGCGCGGATCGCCTCATCGTACCGCACGCCGTTCGCGGTGAGGCCGTCCCGCAGCTGCCGGGCGAGGCGTCCGCCCCGGACATCCCAGTCGGTCAGGATGATCGCCTCGCGGTGACGCGCCGCGATGGACTCGCACAGGGCGAAGATCGTCGAGCCTTCGTTCACGAGGCGGATGTCGCCGACGACACCGAGGGCCCGCAACGACCGCCGGTCGTACTCTCCTTCGACGATGATCGGGGCGTGGCGGCTCCGCTCCTGGAGCTCCTCGACCGCCCGCTGGAGGTCCTCGTGCAGCCGCTCCCAGTCCATCAGAGACACGCCCTCGAGGCGCGACGGCCGACGACGGCGCGCATTCCGACTCCTCAAACGGCGCGCCGCGAATAAGGATTGTGCGGCGACGCCATCATATACGGCGGCCCGGATATGCGAATCGTGCCGGGCGAGGAGGACGTCAACTTCGAGCGCGTGACGAAGGTCTACCGGGAGGAGAGCGGGAAGAAGACGCTCGTGAGCCTCGAGGCAGACTTCTACGACAAGCTCGCCGCGTACGTCGTCCGCCTCGACGAGGCCGCGAACAAAGAGGCCCAGAAAGATCCGAACTCGCCGAAGGCGTTGTTGCTCCAGGACGAGCTGCGCAAGGTCCGGAAGCGCCGGGACCAGATCTTCACGTACCGCGAGCGGAAACTCGCCCTCCTCGCGTCGAGCCGCGCGAGCGGTGCCGACGTCGAGATCCCGAACTTGCCCGCACAGGAACGGATGCTGTTCGAGAGCATGGTGGCGGTCCTGAAGAAAGCCCGCGCTGAGTCGTTCGGTGGATCGCCGTTCGGATCGGAACCCGCCGCCGCGGCTCCGGAGCCGGCGCCTCCGGAGGAAGCCGCTCCGACCAAGGAGGCTCCCCGCATGAAGGTCGTTCGCGCGGAGGAGACGCGCCGCAGTCCGACGCCCCCGAGCCTAAAGGACCATGTCCTCGTGCACGTGCTCGAGGACCTCCCGCCTTTCGCAGGGATCGACACGACGTATCGGCTGAAGAAGGAGGACGTCGTCACGCTCCCGAAGACGATTGCAAAGATCCTCGTGGATCGCGGGAAAGCCCGGATCGTCCAGATGTCCGGGGCGAACCTGTGAAGTCAATCACCGCCTTCGCCCTTTGCTCCTCGCGACGTTGTTCGGCCTCATCGCCATCGCGTACTTCTTCGCAGGCCCGGTCACCGCACTCTGGATGGCCGCCGAGGGCGGAGTTTGGATCGGCGTGTTCCTCTTCGGGGACCGCTACCTGGAGCGAAAACGGCGCGACGAGGAACGAGAGTTCGTCGCGGCGCTGGAGGCCCGGTCGACGACGCTGCGCGCCTTCCGTCCCATCCGTCGGAGACAAGGATTAAATACGCCCATCGCATAGTGAAACGGGCCTCCGAGAGCTCTGGGCTCTGCAACAACGTAGCATCCCGTTTTGCGCTTGAAGGCGAGACGTGCACCCTCGACGTGCGCGGGCGTCGAAGGGGAAGGGGTAGAGGCCGCTGGAGGCGCACGCGCGCCGCTTGCACAGCGTCCGCTGATACCGATCATATGCATCCTGGACGTGTGCTAAGCCGACAGGTCCGTGGCTAACATGCTGTCTGGGGAATGGCTCGGCTCGGGCGCCGACGAAGGACGTGCCAAGCTGCGATATGCGTCGGGTAGGCGCAAGGAACCTGTGATCCGACGATCTCCGAATGGGACCTCCTAACCGCGAGGTTGTTCCGAAAGGAACGGGAACCCCCGGAATCGAAGCATCCTAGTACGGGGAGGAAAAGAAACCAATTGGGATGCCCTCAGTAAAGGCGATCGAAGAGGGTACAGAGCAAACCGAAGCCGCCGCAGAAATGCGGTGGCGGTGTGGTGTTCGGACTCCGGCACACCTTATCCTGCCAACTCGAACTCCGGTGGAATGCCGAGGCGAAAGAGGGTGACAGCCCCGTAGAGGTACGCGGGGAAGGTGATTCGGAGGATCCAGAGTAGCGTGCGTCGGATATCGCGCGCGAATGTGGGTGGCATAGACATCCAACTCTAAACACGACCCGAGACCGATAGCGCACTAGTAGCGTGAGTGAAAGCTGAAAAGTGCCCTTGACGGGAGGTAAAAAGAGCCTGAAACCAGACAGTAACAGACGTACACGGCGCGAAAGCGACGAAGCCCGAAAGGGTGGAGCGGCGTCGTGTTATCCGTTGTGAATAACGGGCCAGGGAGTTCTGACCCACGGCGAGGTTAACCTCTACACGAGGGAAGCCGAAGCGAAAGCGACATGCGCGCAACGCCGCAAGGCGCGAGGCGCGTCGTGGGCTCGCGAGGAGTCGTGGGTGCGATGCCCGAAGCCGGTCGATCTATGCCTGGATAAGCTGAAGCCCGCCGAAAGGCGGGTGGAGGGCTGAACCGGTGTTGATGTGCAAATCACTCGGATGATCTGGGCATAGGGGTGAAAGGCCAATCTAGGCCGGGAATGGCTGGTTCCCCCCGAAATCAGTCGCAGCTGGACCTCGGCGGAGGTCGGCCATGGGGTAGAGCTACTGATTGGGCGCTTAGGCGGAGAAATCCGTCGGTGCCCTGTCAAACTCCAAATCCGTGGTCACCGTAGATGCCGGGAGTCGGGTGCCTGGGGTAATCTTGGCATCCGTAAGGGAAACCGCCCAACCTGCAGTTAAGGTCCCTAAGTGCCGACTCAGTGCGAATACCAAAGGGAGTCCGTAGTCTCAGACAGCTGGGATGTGGGCTTAGAAGCAGCCATCATTCAAAGATAGCGTAACAGCTCACCAGCCGAGATTATGGGCCCCGAAAAGGGACGGGGCTTAAGTCGGTCACCGATACTGCAGAGCACCGAAAGGTGATCTTGTAGGGGGGCGTCGTGCGCGGGTCGAAGTCGGGCCGTGAGGTCCGGTGGACCGCGTTCGAATGAGGATCCTGGGAGGAGTAGCAGCAAAGTGCGGTGAGAATCCGCACCGCCGAAGGGGCCAGGGTTCCTCGGCAATGCTCGTCAGCCGAGGGTTAGTCGGTCCTAAGTGTTCTCCTAACCGAAGAACGCGAAAGGGAAGCAGGTTAATATTCCTGCACCGTGCGGATCCCTGCCCAACGTCGGACGCATCGCGGTAGGCGGAGTCGCCTTGCCTGGCGATTCAACCGTTGAAGTCCCCGGAGTGCCGTAATGGCGAGAAGGGGACGAATGCGGGAGTAGGAGCGCAAGCTCTTCCGCTCATCCGCGGTGCCCGTGAAAAGGACGTTGGGGTCAATCCGTGCGACCGTACCAAGAACTGACACAGGTGCCCCTGGGTGAGAAGCCCAAGGCGTGTCGGCAAAAATCCACGCGAGGGAATTCGGCAAATTAGCCCCCTACCTTCGGTATAAGGGGTGCCAGCCGCGCGAGCGGCTGGTCGCAGTGACAAGGGAGCCCCGACTGTTTAACCAAAACATAGGTGGCCGCCAGATCGAAAGGTTTTGTACGGCCGCTGAAGCCTGCCCAGTGCTGGTATCTGAAAGCTCGTTTCAACGGGACGAAGGACCAGTAAACGGCGGGGGTAACTATGACCCTCTTAAGGTTCCATACGCGAGCCTTAATAAAAATCGGCCATATGCGGGAAACCCCGAGCATCCTCGAGTACCCATCGCGGTAACAATCTCGAGGTGCGGACAATCCGCAGGGAAGGCCGATCTCGCAAGAGGTCGGAACCCTCAGAGACTTTACGCCGATCGCCGCCAACATGCGGTGAAGATAAAGTCCGACCCTCACGGCGACGTGAGGAGGTCACGAGAAATCGTGGCCCGCCTGAATCCCTCGTGAATCAGGTCACGCAAGCAACAGTGTGAGCGTAATACCTTGTCGCTTAATTGGCGACTTGCATGAAGGCCCAACGAGAGCTCTACTGTCCCCGCGTGGAGGCCGGTGAAACTGACGTACTGGCGCACAGTCCAGTACCTTCCACCTGAAAGCGAAGACCCCGTGGAGCTTTACTGCAGTCTGCCGCTGCCGTATGAGTTTGAATGTGTAGAGTAGGCGGGACCCGTTACCAGGGGCGGCCGCTAGGTCGCTTCCGAGGGGCCGATGAAACACCGCCCTTTTGGACTCGTACGGCTAACACCGCAAGGTGAACAACGGTAGGTGGGCAGTTTGGGTGGGGCGCCACGCCCTCAAAAAGATAACAAGGGCGCCCAAAGGTTAGCTTAGGTGGGTCAGAAATCCACCGTGAACTGTAAGGGGAAAAGCTAGCCTGACGTGGACTTGCCCAACGAGAGTCCACGAGAGGAAACTCGGGCCTAGCGAACCCATGAGCCTCATTTATGGGGGCCATGGATGTCAGAAAAGTTACCCCGGGGATAACTGAGTCGTCTCCGGCTAGAGTTCCTATCGACCCGGAGGCTTGCTACTTCGACGTCGGCTCTTCCTATCCTGGTGGTGCATGAGCTGCCAAGGGTGGGGTTGTTCGCCCATTAAAAGGGATCGTGAGCTGGGTTCAGACCGTCGTGAGACAGGTTTGTTGCTTTTTGGTGGAAGCGCATTGATGCCTGAGGGGAAGGTCCCTTAAGTACGAGAGGAACGGGGGATCGGCGCCTCTAGTGTATGGGTTGTCTGGCAAGGCATTGCCCAGCAGCCACGCGCTATGCGGATAACGGCTGAAAGCATCTAAGCCGGAAACCGCCCTCAAGACGAGGCATCTTATGGCCGTCGTAGTCGACGACGTTGATAGAGCGGGGGTGTACGCACGAAGCTCGCAAGGGCGACGTGTTCAGCCCGCCGCCACTAACCGCCATAGCCACATTTGCACCCGTCGGTGGTGCGTTGGCGGCTTAGCCGTCAAACAGGACGCATGTGATCGGTACCCGTGATTTTCCCGCGCAAACGCAGCCGGAGTAGAGGGAGCCCTCGACGTCCGGCACATTTATTCGACCCTTGGACTTCGACGTCCCCATGGCTGTCGAGGCGTGGGCCCGGATGGCGGAATGGTACGACGCGAAGCAAGGCGACGCCGGGGACTTGTGGCATCGGACCCTCATCGATCCCACATTCCTTCGAGTCGTCGGAGACGTTCGAGGGCGCCGCGTCCTCGATCTCGCTTGCGGGAACGGCTACCTCTCGCGCCGGTTCGCACGAGCGGGCGCGAAGGTGGTGGGGGTCGATGCGTCCGCCCCGATTCTCGCGCGGGCGCGCGCCCGCGAAGAACACGAACCGTTGGGCATCGTCTATCACGTCGCCGACGCCGCGGACCTCCGGATGCTGGAGGATGCCGGCTTCGACGTCGTAGCCTGCAACATGGCCTTCATGGACATGGAGGACGTCGAGAAGCCAATCCGCGAATCGGCGCGAATCCTCCGGCCCGGAGGACGACTCGTCGCGAGCCTTTCGCACCCGTGCTTCGACCAAGGTCCGACCTCGACGTGGCTGATGGAGCGACTCTTCCGGACGACGAACGTCTCCCGCAAGATCTCTCGATATCGGGAGCCTTTCGTCGACCAAATTCCGTGGGAAGTCGCGCCCGGCCAGATCGTGACGACGCCCGGATATCATCGTCCGCTATCCTGGTACGCCCGCACCCTCCAGGAAGCGGGGTTCTTGATTCGGTCCCTCGAGGAGCCGGCGCCAACTCCGGAATTCCTTACGAAGAGCGGTGAAGGGTCGTACATCGCCGAGATCCCGATGCAGCTGGTCATCGAAGCGGTTCGAGTCCCCGCATGATTTCGCATCACGAACTGACGAATCGAGGAGCATCCGACACGAGCACCGCGAGGAGATCCGCCCTCGAAGGAAAGAAAGAAGGTGGGTGACCTCGCGGCATGCGAGGTCACTTGGTTGGGGCTCGACTACCCGAACACGTGCAACTGGATGTTGCCGCCTGGGAGATCTCCACAGTACGGTTCGTCCGGCGGGCAGGAGTCTCGACCGTTGTCCGCGAAGTAGATGGTTGTTCCATCCTGGGAGACTTCGATCTGGAACCGATCGTTGCGGCCAGGCTCCCCGTAGTCGCAGACCCCGGTCTTGTAGTGGTAGCCAGAGGTCCCGTCGACGGTCGCATCACCCTCGAAATACCGACACTTGTTCTGGTCGTCGCCCACCACATAGTAGTCCGTGACGTCGGTCCCTTCCACATGGCGGACTGGGCATAAGGGCCCGTGGTCGATCAGGTTCAGGTGGCCCTTAATCCCGAATGGGGGATCCGGGGACCAGGTCCCGGGGCGCGGCCCGGCATTGAACCCGAAGTTGACCCGATCGCCGACACACGTGCTCCATAGGTTCGCGAAGAAGAACCCTCCGCCCGTCACGAAGTCTTTCGGCGGCACCCCCCACATGGGGGTCACTCCCGTGCCCACAGAGCTCGCCGAGAGGCCGAACGTCGGAAGGCCGCCTCCAGAGCAGTCGACCATGCTCCGTGCGTCAGCGACGACCGCCTCGATCCCCGCGACCGTCGTCAGGTGCAGCGCGTTCACCGTCATGTCGTACGTGCCGCCGTTCGAGCCGTCGATCTGTTCGTTGATCACGAGCGTGAGGACGCCCGGGATCGAATAGATCTGGTTCGGCTCGCCGGTGACGGGTACCGACACACCACCGACCGTCAAGTCGGGTACCTCGCTCGTTCCGCTTGCGCCGTCACACGTCGCCGTGGCTCCGGCATAGGCGAAGCTCGCGACGACTTCGAACGGGTCGCCAGGGAGCAACGTGATGTCAGAGGCCGACACTTCGCTCCGTCCCGCATCGAGGAAACCCCTCGTGTACGAGAGGAACACGGTCGCCGACGCCACCGAGTCGCCCACGGGCGTGAAGTCGGCGAAGAGGACGCCTCCGTCCGCCGGGAGGTCCCCGGTGTCCGCATACGTCGTGTCGCCGATCAACGGGATGCTTATCGACACCCCGTACGCCCGCCCGCCATACGCTGTGCTCATCGTGCCG
>DASPXQ010000152.1:0-2823 GCA_035637195.1 Thermoplasmata archaeon
TCCCGTCGCCGACGACGACGCCACGCGAGTCCGCCGACGACGGCCGCGAGGGCGACAACCAAAACCGCTAAACCGATGACGGCCGCCGACGACGCGAGGGTTCCGAGGCCTCCGGCAGGTTCCCACGTCGCTCGAACCGTCATGGGCCCCACCATTTCAATCGCAATCGAGGCGTCCGCGGATGTGACGCTCCCGGTCCAGCCCGCGAACCGATACGTGGAACCGGATTCCGTCACCTCGACCGGCGCGCTGAGATGAACGGTCTCTCTCGCGGGATACCACCCGGTCCCCTCAACGGTCCCGACGTCCGAGTCGACTTGGAGGAAGTACTCCGTCCGCCATGTGGCGGTCGCGCTCTTGGGTCCGTCCATCAGAATGCCGGACGACACGGCCCCGGCGCCACCTGCATCCCCCGTCCAACCCACGAACGCGTACCGGACACCCGTCGCCCCGGGAACCGAGGGGCTGCTCAGACTCACGAACGCGATCGTGCCCTCGTCGTACCAGCCGCCGCCGCTTGCCGCTCCGTAAGGGCTCGTGACCGTCAGGTAAAACTCGGTGCGGAAATTCGCCTCCAAGCTCATCGCGCCTGAAAACTGAATCGGGTGGCCGAAGGAGCCGCCGTCGCTCCAATTCACAAACGTGTAACGAGCCCCGGGGGCCGATTGCGATGGAGGAGCGAATACGAAGTGGCTGGACCCCGGCTCGAACCACAGCGTCTGCGAAGAGGAATACTCGGTGTCGTCGAGGTAGAAGCGAAGTCCCTCCGGTGAGGTTGAGACCCGGAGGGTCTCCTCGCGGACGAACGTCGCGGTGAGGGAGAGAGGAGCCGTCGGGGCGACGGAGTGGGCCCTCGCCATTCCGTCGCTCCACGACCGCCATTCGTACCGGGCCTCCGGCGTGTCGTCCGGCTGCGGAGGCGCCTCCAGCCAACGGGGCACGCCGTCGTCCCACCAGGACATCGTCCCGACGGCAATAGACACGTTGTCGACCAATACCGTCCGGCCCTCTGGGCTCGTGCCGATGGAGACTTGATGCTGCTTCACGAAGCGAGCGGTCAGGACCCGGTCCGCATCGACGATCACGTCGTGGGTCATCGCTCCACCGTCGCTCCAGGAGAGCCATAGGTAGCGGGACCCTGGAGCGATCGTAAGCGTAGACGAAACGGTGACCTGGTGGGTCGAATTGACCATCCAGTTGCGCGTCACGGGACTCCTCGCGGCCACTCCATCGACGGTCAGCGGCAGGCCGACCGGATCCGTCGTGATAGTGACCGTCGCGACTTGGACTTCGGGGCCCGTACGGATGATCGCTCCGAGGACCCCACCCGGGCTGTCGTCCGGATCCAGAAACGGCGCCCACGACGACCCGCCATCGTCGGACCACGTGACAATCATGAAGTTCCCCTCGTCCCACGCCGCGTAGATCCGGCCGGAAGGCGCGACGTCAATCGATTCCTTGTCCGTCAGCCCGCCTTCGCCCAGGACGTAGTGGACCACGCCCCAGTCTTGGCCGTTCGTCGCGTTCGCGACGTTCAGCCCGTTCTGCCCGTTCGAGCACGAGTATTCCAAGTATGCGTAGTGAACCCGATCGTCCTGAGCGAGAGACATCCACGGATCCGAATTCGAGCACCCTCCGCCGGGGTGAGACTGATTCATCAGGATGTTCGGCGCCCACGTTTGCCCCTGGTCCGTCGAGTATGAGGCGCCGACGCGAAGCCCCGCCGTCTCGGGCCCGTTCGTCTCCTTCCAACCCACGACGAGGGCCCCCGACCGGTTGACCGCCATCGTCGGCTCCACTTGCCAGTCATAGGGGGAAGAGCCGTCCGTAATCCGAACGTTCGGCGAGAACGGGACATCGGTGCTATTCGTCGCGTAGTAGATGTCGAAGTCGGCGCCGCGGCCGTCGGTCCAGACAATCGAAACCGAGTCGTCGGGTCCCGCCTCGACCGCGAAGTAGTCCCCGGGGCGATTATAGGAGCCTGGGGTGTCCTCCGAGCTGACGCGCACGTTCGTCGCCCAAGTCATCCCGCCGTCCGTGGAGTTCGAGTAGTAGATGTTCCAGTTGCCGTTCCGCTTGTCCTCCCACGCCGCGTGGACGGTACCTCGACTGTCGATCGCGAGATCCACCATGTATTGGATCGCGGTTCCGGTGTCATCGTTGATTCGAGTGTTAGCCGACCACGTCTCGCCGCCGTCTGTGGAAGCGGAGAAATAGATGTCAAAGTTCCCGTTACGGACATCCGGCCACGCGACGTAGATCGCCCCCGTCGCCTGGTCGACGTTCATCGCGGGGATGGGGATTTGCCAGCCGCTGTCCGACGCAGAGCCCGCTTGGTCGTTAACGCGCACGTCCTGATGCCAGGTCAGACCGCCATCCGATGAGAAGTCGAACAGAATGTCGTCGGACCCGAAGTCCCACCACACGAGGTCGACGAGACTCACATTGAAAACGTCTGGATTCGGACGGGAGATGGTCCGGCCGCTCGAGGCTGCGGCCCCCGGCAACGAGGAAATCGTGAGGATCGACGCGAGGACTAACCCAATCACGACCACTGGAGAAGCCTTCAACCTCTCTCCGCCCGCGTGCGGATTGGGGCCCAGGTCTTTAATCGTTCGCTCACACGCGATTGGGAGACGCCCCGCCGCGAAGGATTATATAGGCTGCGTCGGTTGAGAACGGCGCTAGGCTTGACCGGGGGGTTGGGCGTCCCCTTGTAGACCCAAATCGTCCTCATGGGGCGGTGACAGTCGGGGGCGGTGCTCCCAGTCTGGCGCTGGTCCGGATGCCGACGTTGAGGTTCTGTCCCGCGGGGCTGGAGGC
>DASPXQ010000153.1:0-8757 GCA_035637195.1 Thermoplasmata archaeon
CGCGTGCCGTCCGGGATGTCGTACATCACGAGATCCTGGATGCCCAGCAACGCCTTCTCCGGCTCGACGCCGAGCCCGAGGGAATGGGAGAGGTTGTCCCACGATTCCGTGAACGCGTCCCGGATCGCCTCGGGCGTGGCCAGTTGCAACGCCCCTCCACTCCGGGCCGGGAGTGGCGTATATCCGTCCGCGTAGTCCGCCGACTCCACGAGGCTCTGAAACAGCTCCTCCTGGAGGCGGTGTTCCACGCTGTCGGGTTCGATCGAATCAGGGGGTTCCAGTCCTGGTTCCTCGGGGGGCGCGGGGCGCGCCTTCGGCGAGCTAGAACCGGTCACGGGGCCAACCCTCTCCCACTATTCCCAGAAGTGATTATCACCTATTTAGATGCTACGATTGATACCGAATGATAGGATATGCTAATATCTGTAGGAACTGTCATATACCGCGCGAACGTTCGCGGTTTGATGCCCACGAAAGGTGGGGACAAGATCCAGTTCAACATCCGCGTCGATCGGACGGTCCTCGATCAGTTCCGGGATTATTGTCGCAGGAACGGCCTGGACCCGCACGGGCAGATCGTCCTGTTCATGAGGCGGGTCCTCGAGATGGAATTCGACTTTCAGGAGCGGCTGTGGTCGGCCTTGAAGGAAGAGAGTCCCTGAGCAGGGACGCGGGCAGCGGCGCGTCGAAGCGGCGCGCCAGGATCGCGAGGTCCCGCACCCCGATTGCGTCGGGAGCCGCGGTGAGGAAGAACCGGCATCCATGGAGGCTCGCGATGTCGAGGCAGTCCTTGATGAACGGGAGCCACGTCTTCAGGTCGACGTAAAGGGCGAGCTGCTCGAGCCCGACCACGACGAGGTCGCTCCCCGGGTGCGTGGAGGCGAAGTTCGTCAGCGTGCGGCGGGCCTCCGTGTCGAGCGACTTCGGGCGCACGCACACGACCCCGGGCTCCGCGTGCTCCGTGACCCAGACGATCTCGAATCGGTCGCCATACCGGACGCGGGCCTTCGTCGGATGCTCCGTCGTGAAGAGCAGACCGTGCCGCGCCCCGACGAGGGGCAGCGCCACGGGGACGTCCTCGGCCGGGATGGTCAGGAGGACGTGGTCCGTGGGGCCGTTGGACGACGGCCCGGGGGTCTCGACGATCTCCAGCACCCGGTCGACGGATCCCCGCAGGATCGCGAACTGCTCCGCGGTGAAGGTCCCCACCCCCGCCGCGACGATTACGGTCCCTCGAGACGCGCTCGCCTGGTTCGCGACGCGCTTCAGGAACCGCGCGACCGCATCGAAGCCGGCGAACGTCGCGAGGTAGTCGAGGTCGTCGAGGACGACCGCCGTCCCCGGGTTCTCGCGGAGGAACTTCAGCAGCGTGTGGATGAGCTCGAAGTCCAAGCCGTTCGGGCGCACGGTCCGATCCCCGCTCGAGGCCGTCGTGATCCAGAGGATCGGCGTTCGCTCGAGGCCGAAGCGGGACGCGACGCGGCTCGGCGCGAGGCCGGTGACGCACAAGCCAGGCGTCGTCGAGACGATCTCCCGGAACGCGCCCATCGCGGCGGTCCGGCCATTCTCGACGACAAGGTAGTTCAGCCCTCGCTCGAGGCGGTGCGTCGCCGCGCGCGGCGCTTCCGCCTCCACGACCGTCTCGATCTCGAGATACTGATACCGCGCGACCGCGTAAGCGATGAAGATCGACCACATCATCGTGTACACGGATCCGAGGCCGAGCCGCGTGCCGCTCCCCATCAGGAGCGGCCAGAAGAGCTCCGTCACCGCAGCGGGGACGGTCCCGAGGATGAGGCCGAACAGGACGATGCCGAGCATGCGACGGCTCGGCGTCTTCCGCACCCGCCACCACGAGCGGACGAAGAGCATGACGGAGGAGAACATCCAGACGAAGAACAGCGGCGCGAAGTACACGTACGTCGGGGCGACCTGCGCGCTCGGGCCGAGCCAGTTCGAGGACGGGCCGACGATGATCAGGTTCGTCCCGAGGACGAGATACGCCCAGGCGACGAACGGGAGATAGATCGCGATTAGGACCCACGGTCGCCCGAAACGACGCGGCCGGACCGGGTACGTGACCGCGAGGTGGTACAGCGCCGCCGGCACGAGGGTGATCGCCGTCCACACGACGCGCGCCCATAGGAAGAGGGCGTCGGGAGACATCGAGGGGAAGGCCCGCTGCACCGCCTCTCCGAGGTCCCAGACGACGAAGGCGATCATCACGATGACGACCGCCCGGTTCGCCGCCCCGCGCGGATTCAGTCCGAAGACGTACGCGCCGAGGAACCCGCTCACGGCGAGGGCCGCGAGGGAGAGGACCGCGCCGCCGGTCAGCGTGAAGACGTCCGACGTCGCGGTCATTCCGACACGATCTCGAAGATCCCGCGCTCGACGAGGAGCGGGTAGTAGTCCAAGTCGTGCTCGACCCCGCGCATCTTGACGACCCCGATGTATCGGCGGACGGAGGTGCTCATGCCGACGTCGACCTCCCGCATGCGGAGATGGATGATCGTGTCCGCGAGGAACTCCTCGACGCCGAAGTGCGCGAAGTTCACGCTGTCCCGGGGCATCTCGGATACGAGGAACGTCGTCGCGTTCAGGTCCCGCAGCTCCTCGAAGAACTGGAAGATCTCGTTCCGCGGGCTCTCGAACGGGGCGAGGGCGTAGAGCGCGTCGAGGCTGTCGAGGCAGATCAGGTCGCAGCCCATCTCTTCCTTGTAGCGGGCCAGCTGACGGCGCAGACCAAGGAGCCAGCGCGGCTGCTCGCGGACCTCCTCGATCTCCCGCCTCAGGCCGCGGACGTCGATGATGTGCACGCCTTTGGCGTGTCCCGGATCCATGCCGAGCGAGGTCATCTGCGAGATCAGCGAGGTGCGGCTCTGCTCCATCGACAGGTACAGTCCGGAGGCGCCGTGCTCCTTCGCCTCGTGGAACAGGATGCGGTACACGAAGGACGACTTGAGGGATCCGGGCGGACCGGCGACGAGGGCGATGTGCCCCCGCGGGATGCCGCCGCTCAGACGGTCGTCCAGGCCGACGACGTACGTCGGTATCCGATCTGGAGTGGACTCGGACAGCACAGAACCCCCCTCCCGGCTGGACGGGCTGCGGGCGGACAACGGTGAGTGCAAATAAAATGGTATCGCGCGCCACAACGGAGGACGACGTTTCGCGCGGACGCCGCGGAACCATTAAGGCGACGTCGTTGTTCCTGCGGAGATTCCATGCCCGCAACGGTCGCCGTCGGCAGCCAATTCGGGGACGAGGGCAAAGGCAAGATCATCGACTTCCTCGCGGACCGGGCGGACGTCGTCGTGCGGTTCCAGGGCGGCGCGAACGCCGGGCACACGGTCCAGGTGGGCGAGGACTTGTACGCGTTCCATCTGCTGCCGTCGGGCGTCCTCCACAAGCGGACGATGAACCTGATCGGGAATGGCGTCGTCGTCGAGCCCGCGCAGCTCCTCAAGGAAATTGACGAGACGCGCAAGCGCGGCCATCCCGTCAAGAACCTCCGCATCAGCGACCGGGCGCACGTCGTCATGCCGTACCACAAGATCCTCGACGCCCTCGAGGAGAAGCTGAAGGGAAACCTCGGGGCCGGCACGACGCTGCGCGGCATCGGGCCCGTCTTCGAGGACAAGGTCGGCCGCTTCGGGATCCGGATGTGCGACCTCATCGACCCCGAGATGCTGCGCGCGAAACTCCAGACGATCGTGCCGATCAAGCAGCGGCTCATCGAGGCGTACGGCGGGGACGAGCGGTTCGACGCGGATGCGATCTTCACCGAGTACGCCGCGTACGGCGAGCGTCTCGCGCCGTTCGTCATCGATACGTCGGCTTGGCTCGACGCGGCGTTGCGGCGTGGGAAGCGCATCCTGTTCGAGGGCGCGCAGGGCACGCACCTCTGCATCGACCATGGCGTCTACCCGTTCGGCACGTCGAGCGACTGCGTGGCGGGTGCCGCTTCGGTCGGCGCCGGCGTGGGGCCGCAGTTCCTCACGGACATCCTCGGGGTCGCGAAGGCGTTCACGTCCCGCGTCGGGGCGGGTCCATTCCCGACGGAACTCGAGGGCCCGATCGCCGAGCACCTCCGGGAACGCGGCGGCGGCGAGTACGGCACGACGACTCGTCGGCCCCGACGCGTCGGATGGATCGACCTCGTCATGCTTCGGATGTCGGTCCGCGTAAACGGGCTGACGGCCCTCGCCCTGACGAAGCTTGACGTCCTCGGCGGGCTCGACCGCATCCGAGCCTGCGTTGCGTACCGCTCCGAGGGCCAGGCGGTCAAGGAGTTCCCCGCCAGCATGCGCGTGCTGTCGCAATGCGGGCCGGTCTACCGCGACTTCAAGGGATGGCCCGAGTTCTCCGAGGGAGACTGGATCGGAATCGCGAAGAGAGGCCGGCGTGCGCTCCCGGAGGCGACCCGCAAGTTCGTCGCGTTCATCGAGTCGCAACTGAAGGTCCCCGTCCGGATCGTGTCCGTCGGGCGGTCGAGGGCCGCGACGATTAGCCGGTAACAGGGACGGACTTGCCCGTTCGCGTCGGGTACGGACGGAGCGCGGTCTGCGCGGTTCACACCCTCGCTTTCAGGGGATCGGGCGAAATAGAACAATTTCCGAAGGTTCTATGACCCCTGCGAGCCGATACCCCCTCGGAGGGGGACAGTGCGTTTTCTTCGTGTCGCTGCCGTGAGCTGTGCGGTTCTCATGATCGTGGTGGTCTTCCAGAGTCACGATGCGCTTGCCTCCCCGCCATCGCCGTCGGACTTCAACCACGCCCTCTCAGTGAACGGAGGGAGCGCTGTTGCGTCCGGGTACTCGGGGACCAATACGCCGGCCAATGCAATCGACGGGAACTCGTCGACGTATTGGGAGAGCTCGGGGACGGTCGGCTCGCTCTCGGTCCAGTTCCGAGCGATGTCGTATGTGAACGAAGTCCATGCTCACTTCCGCACGACCGTATACTCGTATCTCTCTTTGTATCTGGACACGAGCGGGAACGGCGCGTATGAGACAGGAGAACGGGTCTGGACGACGACGAAAAATGGCATCCTTGACGTCGTCCCGCCGTTGACGGGCCCCTACCGCGCCCTCGGGATGAGAATCTCAATCGACCTGAAGAACGGAAGCGCCCACCCGAAAGTCAACGAGTTCGAGGCGTACCTGCGGAGCGATACGGACGGCGACGGGCTCACGGGCGCGCAGGAAGCGGCGACTACCTACTTCCAAGACGCGCGTCCCGGAGGCTTGCCGCAGGCCATTCCGGACGACGGCGTGAACGTCTCCTCCGCCTCCGTGTCCCTCGCGCAATTCGCCGGCATCCCGGTCCGGGCCCTCGCGAACTTCACCGTCGACCACAGCCGTCCGGCGGACCTCACCGCGGCCATCGGATACTGGAACGGAACTGCGTGGGTCGATCGATACGTCTGGGACCCCGGGAGGAGGTTTGCGGGGGTTGGCATCGCGTCACCCGATGCGGTGCGCTGGTGGGAGGGGTTGGTCCCAGTGGTCGCCGTCGTCGGATTCCCTGAGGCCACGTCCAAAGTCGAATTCCGCGTCGACGGGATCCTCCAAGCGACCGTCACCGCTCCGGTCGGCAGCGAATACCGATGGACCTGGAACACGACAGGCTTGGGGGACCGCCGGAGCACGCTGAACGTCACGCAGTACGACGCCGTGGCGGCTCGAGCCTGGTCCCAGATCGTCGTGAAGGTCAACAACCTCGCGCCCGCCGCGAGCTGGGTTTCTCCCGCCCACTTGTCCACCGTCAACGGGGTCGTAACCCTGAACGCCTCCGCGAGCGACTTCTACGGAATCCAGCGCGTTCGATTCTACGCCGACGGCGTGTCCCTTGGGGACGGAATTCCGAAGGGCGGAGGCTATTTCACGATCGCTTGGGACACGACCGCGTACTGCTACAACGGCGACCACGCGATCTCAGCGACCGCGACGGAGAACACCGCGACCGCAAAGTCGACGACCGTCTTTGCGCAACTCTTCACGAACAACGATCCACTCGTTTGCATCACGAACCCCGCCGCGGGCGGAACCGTGAACGGGCAGGCCTACCCGGTTCGAGCGTCGACCGTCTCGGCCCTCGGCATCACGAAGGTTGAGTTCCTCGTCACCGTCGCGCCGTTCACCACGCCGCAGCTCCGCTTCACGGACACGGCCGCACCGTGGGAGTGGCTCTGGGACACGACCCGGGATCCGAACGGCCCTGCCCTCTTGACCGCGAAGGCGTACAACCGCGCGGGGGGTACCGATGCGCACGTCATCCAGGTGATGGTGGGCAATCCCGTATGCCAAGTCGGTTGCGGTCCCGGGACGGGCACCATGGAGGCATCCTCCGCGGAATCCTCGGAGCCCACCGCGACCCTCGGGGTGCTGACCGCGGAATGGTCCGTCGGCGAGACGACGTCCGGATCGCTGACGACCGTCGTGGCGGACCTCTCGGTCTTGCCTTCCTCCCGCTTCCTCTCTAATTTGCAATGGCGGCTCGTCCTTCGGGATTGGTCCGCTGGCACCGCAGGGACCGTGACCGCCTTCGCCCTCCGGTTCGAGGCGAGGACGAACGACTCCGCGAACGACGTGAATCACGACGGCGTCCCGGACGGCATGGACACCGACGGGGACGGGATCCGGGACGGGACGGAGGCGAACTACTGGCGGACGCTCGCCGTCGCCCGGGACTCAGACCTCGACGGCCTCGCGGACGGCTACGAGATCGCGGGGCACAGCCTCACGGTTCGGACGGACGGGGAGACGAAAATCTGGACGAACATCACGTCGGACCCTACGAAATGGGATACGGATGGGGACGGCCTGAGCGACGGCCAGGAGCGGGGCGTCGTCACGACGGGGCAGTCGAAGGTCATCGGCGAAGTCGGCATTCTGCGGAACATCACGACGGCTTGGTCGACCGTGTACTTGCGGAACGCCTACGCCCAAGCCGTCGTCATCGCGGAACCATCCACGTTCCGGGACCATTCCTTCTCCCACGTTCGAATTCAAGGGGTCACGGACCACACGTTCCAGGTGAAGCTCGAGAAGTGGCTGGCGGGAGGACCTGCCGCGGAGGACGTCTCGTACCTCGCCGTCGAGGCGGGGAACCACGTCCTCTCGGACGGGACCGTCGTCGAGGCAGGTCGGGCGACCGTCTCCACCTCGGGGACGACGGTCCCGTTCCGCGAAGCCTTCGCGACCGCCCCGATCGTCTTTGTCCAGGCCCAACCGGCGACCGCCACGGCCCTGCTCGTCGCGAAACGTACGAACGCATTCTCGTCCTCGAGCTTCGATGCGTATTTGAACCGGAACGGCTCCGGAACGTCGATCTCCGAAGTCGTTGGATACGTCGCCACCTCCCCCCAGCCGGATCCGACGGTCCTCGCGACGTGGACGCGCGCCGAGGCGTACTTGCCAAACCAGACCGGGAACTGGGTGTATCCGGCGAACTTCTCATCGACACCGCTTGTCCTCGCGTGGATGCGAGGGGAGGCCTCCGGCGGGAACAAGAACATTGGGCTGCGCCTGAGCTCGGTGACGAACCACAGCGCGACGATCTTCCGCGAGCAGAGCGGCACGGCTCCCGGGGACACGATCGAGTTCCTGGCCTTTGCGGGTCCGATGAACCTCACGGCCCGGATGACGACGCGGCCGAACGGCACGGGCTCGGCGGATACGGACGGCGACAAGCTGACCGACGGGACAGAGGTCAACACGTACGGATCCGACCCGACGCTGAAGGACACGGATGCGGATGGCCTCAACGACAGCGCGGAGGTCACGAGCCGATCGATCAGCGTTCCAATTAACGGGACCTTGAAGACGATCACGTTCACGACCTCGCCCACGTCGGACGACACGGACGCGGATGGCGTCAAGGACCCGGACGAGCTGGCGGGCATGTTGGACCACCGGGTCCTCTACTACGACATGGAGACGTTGGCGTCGGGTTCCACGTTCCGGGACATGAGCGGGAGCGGCGCCGACGGCGTCGCGAAGTTCGTCCAGCTGACGTCGGCGACGCCGAAGAAGGTCGGCAACGCGACGCTGTTCAACGGCACGACCGGCGCGAGCGCGAACCGCGTCCTCGTGCCCTCGACCCCCTGGCTGAACCTCACGGGCGGGTTCACGATCCTCGTCTGGGTGTATCCGACCACGACGACCCAGACGTCAGGCGCGGGAATCGTGGCGAAAGGGTACGGCAACTCGGCATCGTACATCCTCGATGTCGTGACGAGCGGATCGTCGAAGGTCTTCCGGGCGTACGTCGGCGGATCGACGTACGAGGCGAAGAGCACGACCGCGATCGCCGCGAACACGTGGTACCAAGTTGCGGCGGTCTACGATCCGACGGCGGGGACGGTGCAGCTTTACGTCAACCTGAACGCCCCCGTCCTGCGCACCGCCGTCCCCGCGATCTCCACGAACTCGCACGATCTCTCGATCGGAAGCCGGGAGTCCTCGTCGACATCGGGCTATGACCTGTCGTTCAAAGGTCGCCTCGACGAAGTCCAGATCTGGGACCGTCCTCTCACATTGTCGCAGATCCGAAGCCTCTACAACGCCACGACCGCGAGCTATAGAGCACGTCTCGACTTCGAGACGCGGACCTCGGCCGGCCAGCTGTTCGACTTCAGCGGGACGTACCATCGGGGCGTCGTCACGGGAACGAGCGTGGTCGAGGGACGGACCGGCTTCGCGCGACGTCTGGTGGGAGGCACGGATGGGATCGTCCTGTCCTCCTCGTCCG
>DASPXQ010000154.1:0-2245 GCA_035637195.1 Thermoplasmata archaeon
AAGGAAGGCGCCCTCTACCACTTCCTCGTCCGCAAGACGAGTTGATTGGACGCCGGTAGGTGCCGGGGAATCCGGACCTAATCCGGGTCCATCGGACCGGGAAACAAGACCGCGCGGCCGACGATCCGGCCGTTCCGGAGATCATCGAGGACGCTCGCGGCGTTCGCCAGCGGCTCCTTCCGGGTGACGACGGGCGTGAGCCGGTTCGCTTCCGCGAGCGCGATCACCCTGGCGAGGTCCGCCATCGTGGACGAGTAGATTCCGAGGTACGATTTGCCGCCATCGACGAGATCATTGGCGCTCACGGTCGTCGTTTCGCTTCCAGGAGCCACGGCCAGGAATCGTCCACCGTGCCCTAGGAGCGAGCGACCGAGGTCGAACGTGGCCTTCTTCCCCACGAAGTCGACGATCACGTCGGCCCCGGCATCTCCCGCAAGTCCGCGGACCGCCTTGGCAGCTCGGCCAGGAACTACCGCATCATCCGCGCCGACGTCGAGCGCCGCCTTGCGCGCCTCCTCCCGGGTGTCGACCGCGAGGACCTTCGCCTCCTGGACCTTCGCGATCTGGACGGCGGACAGCCCCACGCCCCCCGCGCCGATGATGACGACGAGGTCGTCTTCGTCCGCCTCGCCCTGAGTCACGACCGCTCGGTACGCGGTGGTCCCGCTGCAGCCGAGCGGCGTAGCGACGGCGGGAGTCAGATTTGGCGGGAGCGGCAGGACGGTGGACTGCTTCGCGACGACGAACTCGGCGTAGCCGCCCGGACTGTCGAAGCCGAGCGTGTGACCTACCTCACAGAGATTCGTGCGCTTGCGGCGACACTGGCGGCACCGGCCGCACGGTTGCTCGAAGTGGACGATGACCCGGTCGCCCACGTTCGCCGAGTACACGTCGCCGCCGATCTTCGTGATCCGGCCGACGATCTCGTGGCCAGGGATGAGTGGCTCATGGTCGGTTGACGTCATCACGTCGAGGAGATGCAGGTCCGTGTGGCACACGCCGGCGGCGAGAACCTGCACCAGGACGTCCTCCGGCCCCGGCTGCGGATTCGGGACGTTGACAAGCTCGACCTTGCCGCCACGTTCGAAGCGGACCGCGCGCATCGCCCCCGAGGAAGTCTCGTGGTGGGATAAACGGTTTCACCTCAAGGTCGGCCGAAACCTACTAGTACGGTAGCATAGTCCCGGCCGCCCGAAGGGTCCCTTGGAGGAGAGCGTCGGCATGTGGGCGCGAATGCGGCAGAAGCCTTTCGGACTGTGGGTGATTGCCGGGGGACTTTTCTACGCTGGACTCGCGCTCCTGGCATTAGGGCTGCCGATCGTGATCGCGGCGGGAATTCTGGCCGGCGGCGGATTCTTGTTGATCCTCTTCCTGTTCATCGCGGTCTTCCTCATTTCCGGCGTCTTCGTGCTTCGCGAGAAGCGCTGGGCGTACATCGCCGGTGCGGCGATGAGCATCCTCTTGCTCCTCCTCTTCTCGAGCAACCTCACCGCGAGTCTATCGAACCCCGCCGACTCGTCCTTCTGGCTGTCGATTTCCGTTCTCCCCGCCCTGATCCTCGTCCTGATCTTCTCAGTCCTCGCCTTCATGAATGCGAAGACGGGGTTGGGGCAGAAGCCCTACCTGGCGAGCCCGAAGTCGACGGGCGGCCTGCTGACGGTCGCGGTGATCGGTTTCGTGATTGGCGGCCTCGTCGTGGGGGCGATCGGCGCAGGCGTGATTGTGCGGAGCGTCACCGGTGGGCCGGCGGACATCATCATCGTGCCGGACGCGATGTCCAAGCCGATCGCGTACAGCCCCCAGAGCTTCACCGTTTCCGTGGGCACCACGGTGACGTGGATCAACAAGGACACGACATTAGTCTCTCACACCGTCACGAGCAACGTCTCGGGCCAGTTCGACTCGGGTTTTCTCACGTTCGGGGCCACATTCAGCCACACGTTCAACACGGCGGGGATGTACTACTACCACTGCGCGCCGCATACCTCGATGTGGGGCGTAATCGTCGTCGTGTGACGCGGACTTTGGTGGCTCAAGCACGGGAGCGTGGTCCGCGAGGCGACGGCCTAGTGGGAGTCGGAGATTACTGCAGCTTCGCGAGAACCTTCGTCGCTTCCGCGACGGTCCACGCCTTCAACGTCTTCGTCCGGACGTTCCCGATCTTCCCTATCTCGAGGAGCAGCTGCATCGCGGCGTCGTCGCTCGGCGCTTCCGTCACCGCCACGATGTCGTACTCGCCCATCGT
>DASPXQ010000155.1:0-2131 GCA_035637195.1 Thermoplasmata archaeon
CGTCGGCGTCGCGCCGCAGTTCGGCGCCGCGCAGAAGCGGTACGACACGGACGGCGTGTTGATCGGCGGACTGTACGTGGCTAGGCGGACGGCTTCGTCGGGCAGGTTCAGTAGGAGCAGTTCGTCCGTCACGTCGATCAGGGAGAACGCCGTGCTGCCGGACGTGTTCGAGGTCATGAGCCCCCGCAGGTAGGCGACGCCATCGAACGTATTCGTCACGCTCACGTTCACGGCCACGACCGATTGCACCGCGTCCGACGCCGCGGCGGATGTCCCGTTGAAGCTCACCGTGGCCCGCCCCAGCACGGGATCGCTCTGGGAGCGCGACGGGTCTTCGAGGATGGCGGACAGATGCGTCCCGACGAACACGGAGCGCGGAAGGAGGTATGTCAGCAGGTAGTTCGACGTCCCTCCGTCGGACGTGTCCGTTACGTTCGCGAGCACGGCGACGAACCGCGGTTCGCCGACGTACCGATGGGATAGGAACGCGCCATTCGAATCCGTGACGTTGTACAAGCCGGCGTAGTCCGTCGGCACGAGCAGGTAAAGCGGGTTGCGGTCCGGCACGACCGTCTGGACCGTCACCGTGATCGGGTCTAGCCTCATGGAATTGAGGCCACTCGACGTGTACGTGAGCACCTCCGTCGAGGCGAGAGGATGTACGAACGACCACGTTACGTCGCCGGTCCACGCCCCGTGTTCATATGTCTTCGAAACCTCGAAGAAATCATGGACGTCGTCCGAGTCGTAGTCCCACGCCTTGATCGTGATCGACGCGTAGTCCTGGTCGTCCGGGACGTTCACGTTGTATAGGTGATAATAGTAGGCCGTCGATCCTGGGTTCACGGACGGATGGGCGGTGTACGCCGTCTGGCCTCCGACCTCGACCGAGAGGAACGGCTCCAAGGCCGTCGACCCATCATCGTCCGATCCGAACGCCTTGGCGGAGACGATCTCGATGGTGACAAACGCGTCCCCCAACGGCACCCGGTCGACGTCATCGCGCACGCCGTCCCGGTCCGTGTCGGCGAGGACGGGACTCGTGCCCTTCGTGAGGTACTCGTTGTCCGGAAGCGTGTCGCCGTCCGTGTCGGCCTTCCAAGGATCCGTCCGGAATCCGTCGGAGCCGAGGTTCAACTCCTCGGAGTCGTTCAGGCCGTCGGAATCCGTGTCGGCGCGGTTCGGGAGCGTGTGGACCGTGAGCTGAAGCTGCCCGTACTCGAGCTGGCCCTTCTTCCCGTCGGCGGCGTTGTCACCCCCGAAGACGGACCAGCCGATGGACGTTGGCGATAGGATGACAAAGTCCGAAGGCACAAACCACGAATCACCCGGCGTCGCGGGCTTCTGGAGCAAGTCGTACGACGTGAAGTTGTTCGCTTGGCCTGGATTCGACCCGCTCGTGCGGAATCCGTAGAGCCGGTCGATTGTGAAATAGGGGAACGTGGGCCAGCGCGAGAAATGGTACAGAACCCCTGCCACCTGAGCCATGTTGGCGTGCGTGAATCCGACCATCAGGTCGACGGATCGAATCGACCACGCGGGCGCTCCTAGGGTCGTCATGTTGATCGAGCCGCCGCCGCTCGAGGTCCCGTCGGGCATCGGATAGCGCTGATCGGTCTTGAACGCCCGCACGACGAGCTCCTGCCCGTCCGCGAGGCCATCCCCGTCCGTGTCGGTCGCGTTCGGATTGAGGCGGATCCCCGCGGGACCGAGGCCCGAGATCGTGTCCGCGGACAACACGGAGGCGTGGAGGAGGAACTCATCGAGCGCGGCGGAGAGGTGCACCTGTCCGCTCGTATAGCCGAGCGTGATCGCGTTCGATATGGACGGGAACGCGGTGGCGGAACCCGATGCGACGAGGGCGCCGTCGAGGTATACGGCCATGGCCGACGTCGGCGAGGCGGATGCCGTCGCGGTCACGCGGATCCATCGGTTCAGCGGGATCCGGAGAGGCGTGCTGACGGTCCCCGCATTGTGAAGCGACCAGCGGATGGAGCCGTCCGAACTGAGGTTCAGGTAGAACGAGCCAAGCCGGGCGACGAGCGAGGCATCCTTCGTCGGCATCGCCGATACGAGGACGAAATTGTCGACCGTGGCGCCGGTGGTCCGGTCGATCGTGATCCCGGACGAG
>DASPXQ010000156.1:0-3356 GCA_035637195.1 Thermoplasmata archaeon
GTGGGGCCTTCGAAGTCGACTTGCGTGATTTCCACGTGGTCGGGGACCACTTTCTTCACGACGCTTCGCGCGTCGTTCAGAATGTCCTCAATGGTCATCGGACGTCTCGTTGGCCTGATGTCGCTTGCGGACTCAGGTCAGTTTCATGCTTGACTTGCGCTTCTCGACTTCCTTGTCGTCGAGCATCTTGAATCCGTCTTTCGTGATGATCGCGACGTCGATCCCTTCGCCGGAGACCGCATCGCGCTTCATCGCCGCCGTGACGGCCCGGATCGCGAGGTTCGCGCCGTCCTCCGTCGACATGTCGTCCTTGAAGTGGTCCTCGAGGACGCCGTACACGTAGGGGCTGCCGGACCCGCTCGAGACGAACTTGTCCGGGAGGGAACCGCCGGCCGCGTCGAGCGAGTAGACGTGTCCGCCCGCCCGGTCCCAGCCGCCGATCACGAGCTGCACCCAGTACGGGTAGAAGCGGCTGCCGCTGAGGATGTTCGCCGTCAGCGTCGCGCACGCCTCGACGGGCATCGTGATGCCTCGCTTGAGCTTGTAGAGTTCGACCTCCGCGGTGATGTACCGCGCGAGGACCTGCAGATCGCCGACGAGTCCCGCGGTCGTCAGGCCGAGGTTCTCGTCGAGCCTGTACACCTTCTTCGTGCGCTTGTGCGCGATGAGGGTCCCGGCCGTCGCACGCCGGTCCGCCGCGAGGACGACCCCGTCCTTGCATACGAGCCCGAGCGTCGTCGTGCCGGTCTCGACTTCTCTGGAAACCGTTGACATCTGAACACTCCCGTTCAAAAGGGTGTCACAGGGTGACGGCCGAAGCATACGGGCGGCACTATTTAAGAATTATCCCCTGTATCGCGAACCGGCGACTGACGCCGCCTGGCGGTTGCGGACCGAGCCATCGAGCCGTGCGAGTCCGCCACCTTCGACGCGTCGGTCGGCCGGCTGATCGGCCTACATCGGGCGGTAGTAGGCCCACCAGACCACGACGATGACGACGACAATGACCGCGACGGCGATCCCGACGTACATGTACATTTTCCGTTTGCCCTTCTTCTCGCCGCCGAGACCAAGACCCGCGACATCGTAGGACATGTCGGACCTCTAGCGGGCCAAGTTGCGGGCCGTATTAAGGATTTCGTCCCTTGGAGGACTTCGGTCCCTTGGCCGGCGCCGCAGCAAGATTCTCCAGGAGCGGTCCGATGCGGGACGCCGGTTCGAAGCGGACCGCGTACGCGATCTTCTCCTTCGGCAGGGCGACGCTCGCCGCGCTGACGAAGACCGTGAATCCGTTCCCCTCGTCCGCGATCCGAAGCACCTCGTCCCGCGGGATCGAGACGAGTTCGCGGCCCTGTTGGTCCTCGAAGAAGAACGCGACCGCGCTGGGCATCGCGCGGAGTTTCACAAGGAAGTACCCGGGGTCCTCGGGATCCCGCGTCGCGGGCGACGCGAAGAAGAGCAGGCCGGCCTCGTGTCGGTACAGATGCCCGTCGACCTCCCGCAGCAGCGGGACGCGATGGCCGTCGTGGTCCATCGACACCTCGGCGCGCGCGTCCGCCTCCCCGAGGATGCGATACGACGCCGCCCCGCCGCCCGCGACCTGGGAGAACGCCACCCGCGAGGCGCCCCCTTCCCCCGCCTCGATCCGCACGCGCAGGCGCATCGTCGCGAAGCCGAGATCGTAGATGCGATCGTCCAAGTCCACGTAGCCGAGGATCATCCCGGACGCCTCAGACGCCGAACCCCTTCCGGAACTGCTCCGCGATCTCGCCGAGCTCGACTTGGGAGAAGCTCTCGAAGTCCGACACGGCACCGTACTCCGCGAGGTGCTCCTCCCGGTAGATATTCGGGATCACGGAGGCCACGGTCTCCTCGGAGAGGATGAACTTCAGCGCGGCCTGGGAGAGGCTCATTCCCTTCCCCTCGTAGATCCAGCTCAGGTTCGCCGCCTGTTTCTGCGCCCGCTCGATCCACGCCGCATCCTTGACCTGGAGATCCCCGTCCGCGGGGAAGCGCACCGCACCCGCGCTCGACTCGAGGACGCCTCCCGCGTGCGGCGCGCGGATCACCATCCCCTGATTGATTTCCAGTGCGACCGGGAAGAACTTGCGGCCCGGCTCCTCCTCGAGGAGATTGTAATACGTCTGCACGCAGCCGAGATCGCGCTTCCGCATTGCCGCCCGCCCTTCCTCGAGGCCCCCGGGCCCCGGTCCGAGGGCGATCCCGACGTAGCGGGCCTTCCCCTCCGACTTCAGCGCTTCGAGCGTCTGCCAGACCCCCGCATTCGCGACCGTGGCCGCATCGGGGTAGTGAAGCTGCAAGACGTCGACGTAGGACGAGGCGAGCCGATCGAGGGTCGCGTCGAGCGACTTGCGGATGCCGGCCGGAGAGAAGTCGACCGAACCATCCGCTCGGCCCACCTTGCTCGAGATGATGACGAGCTCCCGCTTGTCCTGGAATGCCCGGCCGAGCAGTTGCTCCCCCCGTCCCGCCCCGTCCGTCGGCGCGACGTCGAAGTAGTTGATGCCCGCGTCGTACGCCTTGTGCAGCAAGTCGACGGCCTGGTCGTCGCTGAACTCGCCCCACCGGCCCGACGCAAGCGTCCAGAGGCCGAACCCGACCTCCGAGACCTCGAGCTCGGACTTCCCCATCGGACGATAGTTCACCACGGGACCGCCACGGGACCACAAAGGGGGCGGGCGTATTTGACGGCGACGCTCCGCGAGGCTTCAGCGCCAGGACACGTAGAAGAGCGTCGAGAACCCGACGAGTTCCGCGGCGTTCAGCGCGAGCATCGGGACGGCCACGGGCGCCCCGAAGTCCTGGCTCATGAGGACGTAGAAGTACACGGCGGCGAGGTTCTCGACCACGAAGAGGGCCGCGAACACGATGAGGCCGAGGGAGAAGGGGGACCGGAGGTGGCGGTAATTCCCGACGTACACGTAGAGGAGGCCCGCGAGGACGGCGACGCTCGCAAGGGCGAGCCCGACGTCGATCATCCAAAAGGTCCCGAGCGCCACGTTACCCCTCGCCAAGTCGGATGCGCGCCATATCTACTTTTCCCCAACGCGGCTCTCGATGCGCCGCCAGATCTCGAGGAAGTCGTCGAAGTGCACTTGGAGCCGGGGCGAGAGCGAGTACAGGGTCCCGTACCCCTCGTTCCCGAGGGTCATGACGCAGTCGTTCTCCCGGAGCACTTGCAAGTGATGACGAACCGTTTTGTAGTCGAGACCGAGTTGGCCTGCAAGGTCGTTCGCGTTGCACGGACGGTCATGGAGCGTCCGCAAGATCCGCGCGCGGTTGATGCCCCCGCGGGTCGCCGCGATGAGGTACCACAACCGCTTGTCCATGAAGCC
>DASPXQ010000157.1:0-5965 GCA_035637195.1 Thermoplasmata archaeon
ACAACGGGAGCAGCGAGCCGGCCGTCGCGATAGGCCCCGATGGGACAGTGGTCTACACAGCTCTCTCTTGGAGGCTGTTCCAGACGAACGTGTGGAAGGCCCCATTCGGCAGCGCGCCGGTCTTCCAGGGCGCACCCGATGCGCACATCGACGGCGCCGTCGGCGGCGAGGACGCGGACGTCGATTTCGGTTCCACTGGGACACTGCACTTCAGCACGCTGATGGCGAGCTTCACCCCACCGTCGACGGCCGCCAAACTCGGAGTCTCCGCGATCACGTGCCCGAACGCCGACACCTCGAACAACTTCGCGAACTGCAAGGCCCAGCTGATCGACACGAACCAGGCGGACCGCCAGTGGGTGACGTCCGACGGCCGGACCGTCTACATCTCGTACCACGACAGCGGCTCGAGCACCCTCATCCACGTGCAACGTTCCGATGACGACGGATTCACATGGCATTCCGTCGCGAGCCCGATTCCGGGCCAAGACGGCCTCACGGGCATGTCGACCTTCAACAACGACCAAGGCCCGATCGTTGCGGATCCGACGACCCACTCCGTGTTCGCGATCTACGCGGCGGGCCAGGGCGGTCTCCAGAAAGGGACGAACGCGAACTTCAACAACATCGTCGTGTCCCGGAGCACCGACGGCGGATTGACGTGGCACCCGGCTCTCGTCTACCATGCCGCCGTCAACACGGCCCTGAACAACGTCTTCCCCGCCCTCGCGGTCGATCCGTCGAACGGCAAGCTGTACGCGTCGTGGTCGGACGCCCACACGATCTCCTTCGCCGCGTCATCGGATCACGGGGCGACATGGAGTGCGGCCGTGCCGGTGAATTCCGGTGACGCTGCGACGGCCGTGTTCCCGTGGGTGGCCGCGTACAACGGCAAGGTCGACGTCGTGTACTACGGCACGACCGCCTCGAGCAAGGACGATGGGAGCGCGGTCTGGGATACGTACCTCGCCCAGACGACGGACGATGGCGCATCGTTCAACCAAGTCAAGGTGTCCGACCATCCGAACCATGTCGGCGTGATCTGCACCTTCGGCACGGGCTGTGCCCGCGGCACCCGAAACCTCCTCGATCTGTTCGAGGTCGCGATTGACCCGCAGAACGGGAAGGCGGCGGTCATCTTCGTGGACGACACCCTCACAACGTACACTCGATCGGACGGGACCGTCGCGCCCTTGCCGCAGGTCATCGTCGCGCAGGAGTCGTGAGCCGAACCGGTTCCGCAGGTGGAACCCCTTACCCTTTTTCGGGTCGCTCAGATCTGGACGAGCCGCAGGAGGTGCTCCTCGACGCCCTTGAATTCGTCCGTGCGGCCGGACCACGATTCGAGGACGGATTCGAACGCCGACTCGATGTTGCCGAGGACATCCTTCATGCGCGCCTCGAGCCCCTTCGTGTGGGAGCCTCGGGTGAACACGACGAGGATCGAATGCTGCCCGTGCACCATCCGGATGCGGTAGTCGCCGTACTTCAACTCCTGCAACGAGCCGTTCTTCGACCGGAGGGCATCCGCAACGAAATTCCGGACAGCCATGAGCATTCCGCTCGCGATGTCCGAATCCACGTCGGGGCGCAGCGTGGTCGAGTAGTGACAGATCAGGATGCCGCTGTTGTGGAGCAGGAAGACGTCGTCGATCGACGACCGGCGGTGCGGCAGCACGTCCATGTACCCGAGGAGCAGGAACAGGAGGAAGAGCGCCGTGAGGACCGCGATCCAGAGGAGGAGGACCTCGAGGCCCGCGGGTGTGCCCGTGACCGTCGCGGTGAAGGAAGCGGCGCTTGAGCCGGCCGCGAAGAGGAGGCCGTCGGAGCGCTCGTAGTCGAGGTTCAGGCGAGCGACGAGGCTATCCCCGTCCACGAGGCGTGCAGTCCCCTCGATACGAATGCCAAACTGTCTCGGTCCCGGGGACACACGGTCGAAGATCCACGCGTACGTCGTCCCGTCCGTCGTGGCCCACGGGATCGACGAGTTCACCAGGAGCGTCTTCGCGGGGAGCGTGAAGTTCAGCCACACGCGCTCCGCGCCCTCGTTGCCGGTGTTGTTCCAGCCCAACATGAGGTCGACGGTCTGCCCCGGACTCACGGTCGTCGCGGAGGCGCCGAGGACGACGACGAACCGGGGGGTCACGACGCGTGCGGAGGCGAGCGCCGAGGACGAGCGGAGTCTCGTTCCGGTCGCGTTCGCGACGTCGAGCGTCGCGCCGACGTCCACGGGGACGGATGGCGGAGCGTCCGCGAAGACCCGGAGCCGCAACGTGATCGCGAAGGGGCCTGGGGTGGCATTCTGCACGACGTACCGGAGGAAGCCGCCGCTCAAGGTCCCGGCGATCGGCTGGGAATCCTCGAGGGTCGCCCACGTGGGCAGCGTGGCGTTCAACCAAAGCCGGGAGGCGGTGTCGTCGCCGGTGTTGTTCAGATACAAAACGACATGGAATGCGTCCCCGGGCCGGGGAGTCGCCTTGTCGGTGGCGGCCGCCACGAGGACGCTCGGACCGTGGATCGTGGCCTCGGACCTCTCGGAGAGCGACCCGAACGGATGGCCGGCTCCATCCGTGTAGGCGAGGTCCATCCGGAACTCGAGGCGGTCTCCGGGCTGCGCGCCTGAATCCGCCCGGACCGTCACGTTGAACACGTACGCGAGTCCGCTCACGTTGTCGAAACGCCAGGAGAGGGGACCGAGCACCACGGCGCCGGACATTGCGGCGTCGTCCCCGACGACCGCGAGGTTCGCGCTCAGGGAGGCGTTCAACCACAACACGCGCGCGACCCCCGAGCCGACGTTGAAGAAGGAGACGGTGAAGTTGAACGCTTCGCCAGGGAGGACGTGCAGCGGCACGGCCGTCGCTCCGGCGCGAATCACCGGCACGACCACGGTCACGGTCGCGGAATCGGACGTGGTCGCCTGCAACTGGCCAGCCGAGTCCGTGTAATTCAGATACGCGCGGCCATGCAGCGTCTGCCCGTCGTAGTACGATCGGCCGGAATCCACGATGGTCCACACGGTCATGTGATGCGGACCCACCGCGACTCCGTTGAAGTTCCACGTGAGGGGCGTGACCTGGACGCCGCCTTCATTCGCGGCGTCGTCCCCCTGGTACACCAGGCCGGCGTCGAGGGACATCTCGATCCGGGCCGTGGCGGCGGGCTCGTTCCCGCTGTTGTTGAAGTACACGTCCAGCGGCACCGTAGTGCCGGGATCGAGAGGCACGAGATTCGGCTCCATGACGAGCGCGAGGGAAGGCCCGGAGACGCCGTAGACGCGGAAGAAGAGATCCGCACCGGTGCCGACCCACGAGCCCGTGTTCGCGTCGTACCATTGCGCCTCGCCGTTCGTGTAGCCGCCCGGCTGGTTCGTCGCCCACTCGTATCCCTTCGGACGGGGCTCCGAGTCGGCCGCGACGATCCAGTACCGCTGACCCGCCGTCAGCGAGACCCAGGGATAGAATCCGAACGCCACCCAGGTCCAGTTCCGGACGCCCTGCTGCGCGCTGCTCCCGATCATGCTTCCCGGGTGATTCCCGGAATCGGTCGCGACGAACAGCTGGAGGATGTCCGACCCCGAGTTCGGCTGGTCGAACACGAAAAGTTCGACGTGGGTGAGGAGGAAATCGGTCCGCGCGACGAACGACTGCGCGACCTCATGGTTCACGTAGACATTCTCGAAGGAGTTGTCCCATGGCGTCGGCGCATAGGCTTCCCGGAGCACCTCCGGCCCCGCCGCGACCGGTCGCGCGGTCCAGGGGACGGCGAGGAGGAACACCGCAAGGCAGAGGATCACTGCCGCTCGCAAGCGATTCAGACCTCTGGCGCGCTCCCCCAGACCGGGAGGCCGTGTAGACGTCACCGTGCCTCGACGTGACGACCCTCGGGTTGTGCTTAAAAAGGGTTATCGACTCGATAATCCGAGGTGATAACAGAGAGCGCGAGCCCGCTTCGTGATAATCAGATATGGGAGCTTCCTCCGGAGCCAGGCTAGGGATCGCCGGCGACGACCGAGGGCCGCCGCGTGCGTCCCGCCTCGAGCCGCGAGAAGGCGACGTGCAGCGCGGCGGCGAGGGCGAACGAGGGCAGCGTCGCGCCGATCGGGATGGCGAAGAGGAGGATCCCGAAATACAGGACCACGCCGGGACCCCAGCTCGCGAGCGCGGGCCACCGCCATCGAGGCGCCGCATCGAAGAACTCTCCGGGGGCGTAGGCGCCCCGTCGCACGATGAACGAATCGGCGATCACGACCCCGAGGAGCGGGACGAAAATCCCACCGATGGCGAACAGGAAGTTGTTGTAAGCCCCGCCAAGGGACTGCCCGTTCCATTGGAGCACGCCGGCCGCCGCGAGGGCGACCGCGGTGACGCCGACGACGAGGGGGAGCTGTCGCCACCGGGGTCGGATGTTTTGGATCGAGACGGCGGTCGAGTAGATGTTCGCGAAACCGTTGTCCGTCTCGTCGACGAGGATGAGGAGGAGGGGGAAGCCGGCGAGGCCGAGGGCTGCGATCCCCGTGAGGACGTCCGGCCGGCCCGTGCCGACGACCAGAGCAGCCCCGAGGAAGAAGAACAGGATGTTCGCGAGGAGGTACCCCAAGACAGTCGCCGCGGTGCCGGACCGAACGGAGCGGGCGAACCGATTGTAGTCCGCGATCAGGGGCCACCAGGAGATCGGCATCGCGATCACGAGGTCGAGGCCGAGGAGGAGGCTGGTCGTCCCGAGGTACCCTGCGGGGGCGGGGCGGGCATCCATGTCGAGGCCCGAGACGAACAGCCGATACGCGATCAGGGCCGTGGAGAAGAAGACCAGCCAGATCGCGAACTTCTCGATCCAGTCCCGGACGACGACCAGCGGGCCGCCGATTGCGAAGACGCCGCAGACGAGGCCGAACACGGCGATCCACGCGTACGGCGTCGCTTCCCCCAGGAGCGGGCCGGAGATCGCGGTCGCGGCGAGCCCCATGACGAGGAGCTCGAACGCGGCCCATCCGAGGAGTTGGACCGCGTTCAGCGCGGTGGGGACATACGAGCCTCGACGGCCGAGGACCGCGCGGAGGCTGACCATCGTCGGCACGCCGTGGGCACTCCCGAGGACTCCGCTCGCACCGAGGAGCACGCTCCCGATGGCCGAGCCCGCGACGGAGACCGCGAGGGCCTCCCACAGGTTCAGCCCGAAGAAGAGGAGCAGGTTCGAACCCGCGACGAACACGAGGAGGCCGACCCCGAGGCTCGACCACAGGACGAACAGGTCGAACGTCCGCAAGACGCGGAGGGGTTCCGGGACCGGCTCGACGCCCCACTCCGGTGGGCGGCGGAGACGGACCATCGGTCGCTCAACCGCGGGTGATATATAACGTGTTGGCGGGTCGCCGCCCGCGGGCGGTTCAACCTGCGGGCTTGCCGAACTTCGCGTGCGAATGCCGGAGCGCGCTGACCAGCGGCAGTTCCTTGCCGGCGAGGAAGTTCATCAGGGCTCCGCCACCGGTGCTCACGTGGTCGATCTCGCTCTGGATGCCGAGTTGCTCGAGGGCGGCGACCGTGTGTCCTCCGCCGACGACGGAGAAGCCGTCCGCCTCGGCCACCGCGCTCAGGAGCTCCCGCGTCCCGACGGAAAACGGCTCGAGCTCGAACACCCCGGCGGGACCGTTGTAGAAAATCGTCTTCGCGCGGCGGATCTCGTCGACGTACCGGGCGATCGTGTCGAGGCCGATGTCGTAAATCGGGAGCTTCGCCGGAAGCGCGCGTGTCGAGACAGGCTTCCCCTGTCCGTGGTCGTTCAGGACGACATCGGACGGCATCAGGATCCGGCCGCGGAACGTCGACAGCAACGCCTTGCATTCGACGAGCAGGGGATCGTAGTCGTCCACCTCCCTCCGCATGAATTCCGTGGTCGGCGGCCCGGGATCGATGCCCGACGCATCGAGGAAGAGGTTCGCGACGCCGCCCGATGTGAGGATCTTGTC
>DASPXQ010000158.1:0-2647 GCA_035637195.1 Thermoplasmata archaeon
CGGAGGAAAACCCCTCGGGACGGGGCCCGGGGGCGGGGCGGGAGCCGCCGGCCACGGCGGCGTGCGGGTGGATCCGTTGCAAAACGCGCCGCTCGGCGACCGCGGAGACCCGCCACGAGGCGCCCCGGCCGGAAGCAAACGCGCCCGCGCGTCAAGGCAGCCGTCGCGATTGCGGTCCGCGGCCGCTCCGCGGCCTCTGGATCTCCGCCGGATCGAGGCGACGTGGCAGGCCGCCTGGGCGAAAGCCCGCGTCTATGAGGCCCACCCGGATCCCGCCCGCCCGAAGTGGTACACGACCGTGCCCTACCCGTACATGAACGGGTACCAGCACCTCGGCTTCGGGACGTCCTTCCTGCGAGCCGAGTTCCAGTCCCGGTACCGCCGGATGGCGGGGTACAACGTCCTCCACCCGCAGGCGTTCCACTGCACCGGCCTGCCGATCCTCGGCGCCGCGAAGCGCATCGCGGAGAAGGAGCCGCAGCAATGGGACATCCTCCGAAAGATGGGGATCCCGGACTCGGACATCCCGAAGTTCGCGGACCCGATGCACTGGATCGACGTCTTCCCGAGGGCGACGATGGAGGACCTGAAGGCCCTCGGCGCGGCGATCGATTGGCGACGGTCCTTCATCACGACGCCGCTGAACCTGCCATACGACGCGTTCGTTCGGTGGCAGTTCCACCTCTTGAAGGAAGGCGGCTACGTCCGGATGGATGAACACCCTGTGATCTGGTGCCCGAACGACCAGGCGCCGATCGGGGACCACGACCGCCTCGAGGGGGAGGGCGAGACGCCGGTCGAGTACATCCTCCTGAAGTTCCCCCTCGCCGACGGACGGTTGCTCGTCGCCGCGACGATCCGGCCGGAGACCGTGTTCGGGCAGACGAACTTGTGGATCGACCCGGAGGTCGAGTACGTCGTCGCGGGGGTCGGCGGCGAACGATGGATCCTGAACCCGCTCGCGGCGATGAAACTGTCCGAGCAGGGGAAGTCGATCTCCGTCGAGACGCGGATCCGCGGCTCCGAGCTCGTCGGTCTCGACGCGGTCGCGCCGGCGATCAACCGCGCGATCCCGATCCTGCCGGGCTCGTTCATCGACCAGGGCCGCGGCACCGGGATCGTGACGAGCGTGCCGTCCGACGCGCCGGACGACTACGTGGCGTTGCGGGACCTGCAGCAGGACTCGGCGCTGCTCGCCAAGTACGGCCTCGACGCGGATCGCATCCGCGCGATCAAGCCCGTCTCCATCATCCGCACCCCGGGATGGGGGTCGCTGCCCGGCGTCGAAATCGTGGAACGGATGGGGATCCGGAACCAGCGGGAGCGGGAGAAGCTCGAGGCCGCGAAGACGGAAGTCTACAAGTCCGGCTTCTACCAGGGCGTCCTGAACGAGAACTGCGGTCCCTTCTCCGGCATACGGGTCGAGGTCGCGAAGGAGGAGATCCGTAAGGAGCTGACGTCGAAAGGCCAGGCGGACCGGATGTACGAGCCGAGCGGGCCGGTGGTCTGCCGATGCATGACGCCCGCGATCGTGAAGATCGTGGACAACCAGTGGTTCCTCGCCTACGGCGATCCCGCGTGGAAGGCGAAGGTCCACGAGGCGGTCCACTCGATGCGCCTCTACCCGCCGACGCTCGAGAAGTGGTTGGACTACGTGACGGACTGGCTGCGGGACTGGCCGTGCACCCACCATCGCGGTCTCGGGACGATTCTGCCGTGGGACTCGAACTGGGTGATCGAATCCCTGAGCGACTCGACGATCTACATGGCCTACTACACGATCGCGCACGCGCTGCAAGGCCAGCGCCTCCGCAGCCGCGTGCCGTGGGCCCAGCGCCTCGACGATTCGTTCTTCGACTACGTCTTCTTCGGCAAGGGCACCGCGAAGGCCGTCGCGAGCCGCCTCGGCGTCGAGGCGAAGATGATCGAGGACCTACGCCAGGAGTTCCTGTACTGGTACCCGTTCGACCTGCGGAACACCGGGAAGGACCTCGTCCAGAACCACATGGCGTTCTGCCTCTTCCACCACACCGCGCTCTTCCCGAGGGAGCACTGGCCACGCGGGTACGGCGTGAACGGCTGGGTGCGACTCGCCGGCCGGAAGATGTCGAAGTCGAAAGGGAACGTGTGGTACATCCGCGACGCCGTCCGAGAATCCGGAGCGGATCCGGTTCGTATGGCCGTCGCGAACGCCGGGGACGGGCTGGACGACCCGAACGTTGATATGGACTTCGCGGCCGCCGCGGCGGCTCGGCTGGCCGAGTGGGTCCGGTTCGCGACGGCGAGCCATCCCACGCGGAAGGAACGGCGCGGGATCGATGGCTGGTTCCTGAGCATCCTGAGCCGGTCGATCGAGGCGACGCGCGGATCGATGGAGGCGATGAACTACAAAGCCGCGCTCCGCCATGGGTACTTCGATCTCCAATCCACGTGGTCGTGGTACCTCCGACGGTCGGAGGGCCGCCCCCGGGCGGAGATCGTGCGACGGTTCATCGAGGTCCAGACGAAGCTCCTCGCGCCCTTCGCGCCCCACGCCTGCGAGGAGGTCTGGCATCGGATCGGGGGCGATGGGTTCGTCGTCGAAGCGCCGTATCCCGAGGCGGTCGCAAAGGAGATCGACGTCCAGGCGGAAGCTGCGGAATCCTTG
>DASPXQ010000159.1:0-6310 GCA_035637195.1 Thermoplasmata archaeon
CTTCTCGAGCCACTCGACGGGACGCAGGCCGGTCCTCGCCCGATGGCCTTCGACCTCGCCGCGCGTCTCCGACAGATGCGTGTGCATCCGCACGTGATGACGTGAGGCGACGTCCTTCGCCTTCGCGTAGGTTTCCTGGGAAGCGGCGTAGACTCCCTGGACTCCGACGGACGGGGTGACGAGCGGATCGCCTGCGTGCTTCGCGACGAACTGTTCCGCGTTCTTCACGGGATTCCCGTGCTGCGTCGTCGCGGCCTCGTCGAGCGTCACCCACGACAGGAAGCCGCGCATGCCGGACTCCCGCGCGGCGCGCGCGACCTCGTCCTCCCAGTAGAAGAGGTCGTGGAAGCTCGTCGTCCCGGAGCGGATCATCTCGACGCATCCCAGGAGCGCGCCGACCTGCACGTCTCGCCGCGTGAGTTTCGCGTCGATCGCCGAGGCCCGGGAGATCATCTCGTCGAGCGGGACGTCGTCCGCGATGCCGCGGAGGAGCGTGTTCGCGACGTGTTGATGGAGGTTGACGAAGCCGGGCAGGACCGCGCAACCCGAGCAATCGATCACCTCGTCCGCGGTTGCGGCGACGGCGCCCACCGCCGCGATCCGATCGCGTTCCACGAGGACGTCGCCCGTCACGATCCGCCGCCGGGCGTCCTGGGTGACGATGAGTCCGCCGCGGAGCAGGAGGGACAAGGCAGCGGCGTCGATGGAACGTTGTGTAGAAAGGTTTTGCGGGCGCGCATCGATACGCCGACGTGGACGAGTTCCCGGACGCCCTGGATCGATGCCTGCGCCAAATTCCTCGCGGTCATGTTGCGACGTGCGGAGCGATCGCACGCGCCCTCGGTGACGTCCGCGCGGCGCGAGCCGTCGCCTCCTGGTTGACCGAGCACCCGGCGATCCCGGCCGCCCACCGAGTCGTCCGGGCCGACGGACGACCCGTGCTGCCGGATGCGACCGAACGGCTCGCGAGTGAACGTGTCCCGGTTCGGTCGGGCCGCGTGCCGGCGAATCGATTCGTGATGATCCGGACGGCCGTGCCGCTCCTCGACCGGCTCCGGCGGGAACAACGGTACCTCGCGTCCCTGGTGACCGAGGAAGACGCGGGCGGTGGCGCGGAGCGAATCGCGGGCGTCGACGTGTCGTACGACGCGGATCGCATGTATGCGGCGGCGGTCTGCGTCGACGCGATCACCCTCGCCGTGGTCGAAGTCGCAACGGCCACGAGCGCCGTTTCGTTCCCGTACATTCCCACGTACCTTGCGCGGCGCGAGTTTCCGGGAATCGAGGCGGCGGTCCGTCGCTTTTCAAGGATGCCGGATGTCCTGATGGTGGACGGTCACGGACGGCTACATCCCGCGCTGTTCGGTGTCGCGTGCGACGTCGGCGTGCGCCTCGACATCCCGACAATCGGAGTGGCGAAGCATCCGCTCGCCGGACGGGCGATGGAACCGTCCGTGGGGGACAAGGCCGCGATTCCGATTGCACTCGGCGGCGACACGCGCGGCTATGCGTGGGTCCCTCCGGGAGCGGCCAGGCCCATCTTCATTTCCGTGGGTCATCGGATCTCCCTCGTGACGGCGCTGGGCCTCGTGAGGAGGACCACGCGATCCCGGTATCCGGAACCGCTCGCGCTGGCCGATCGGGCATCCAAAGAAATGAAAGGGAATGAAAAACGGGAAAAGGGTGCGAAGCGGTGAGGCGCTACCATCGCGGGTCACCGCGAGGTTGTGGGGGCAAGCGGCCTATCTCTTCTTTTTCTTGCCCTTCTTCTTCTTGGCCACTCTTTTCCTCCCTGTCATCTATATCGTCTATGGGGTTTTAAAAGTAGCGAAGGCGGAATAAATCGGCTATTTTGCGAATTTTATAAAAAAGAAGGGATGCGAGAGGCGAATCGAAACCGTTTTTTCTGCGCGAATGCATCCGAGAGCCGTGCGAATCGTCGTCTTCGGAGCGGGCGCCATGGGAAGTTTCTTCGGCGGTCTCCTGTCGCGACGTCATGATGTGATGCTCATCGGAAGAGCCGAACACATGGCGGCGATCCGCGCTCGCGGCCTCCGGATCACCGGGAAGACGGCGATGATCGCGAGGCCCCGCACGGCCACGCGCGTTCCACCCGGAGTGGAGCCGGAGCTGATTTTCGTCACGACGAAGTCGTACGACACCGACAAGGCGATGATCGCGCTTCGTCCTTTCGCGGACGAGGCGTTGTTCGTCACGGTCCAGAACGGCCTCGGGAACGCCGAGGCGATCGCGAAGGTCGCGAAACGAGTCGTCGCGGGGACGACGACGCACGGCGCGACGTCTCTCGGGCCGGGCGAGATTCGCCACGCGGGCGTCGGCGAAACGGTCCTCGGTGCCTGGGTCGGCATCCGTGAGGCGGACCTCGTTCGCCTGCGCGACCTCCTCGCGGACGCCGGCGTCGTCGTGCGGATCACCGACGACGTCAAGACGGAGCTCTGGTCGAAGCTCGTCGTGAACGCGTCAATCAATCCACTGGCCGCCCTCGCAGGCGTCCCGAACGGACGGCTCGTCCGTGACAAGGGTCTCCTCGCGAGCCTCGAGGCCGTGTGCCGCGAGGCCGCGTCCGTCGCGAAGGCAGAGAGGGCGGCGGTCGATCCGGACGAACTGTACCACCGGACCGTCCTCGTCGCACGCCGGACCGCCGCGAACCGCGGGAGCATGCTCCAGGATCTGGACCGACACCATCGGACGGAGATCGATGCCATCACCGGATCGATCGTGAGGGCCGGCGTACGTCATCGGATTCCCGTTCCCCTGAACGCGGCATTGTACGCCGTAATTCAGGCTCGAGAGAGTTCGGCCGTTTCCGTGAGTTAGATAGTCGTTTAGGTTCTGCCGAACCCCGCCTCTCCCGAATCGGAGTTGACGGAAGGGTCGGCTCCACTCCGCTTGGCTCGTCCCGTGCGCCCGTCGGCAGTGCCGACAGGTCGTAGAGGGGACTCACGACATCATGGCGGAGGGCACCGGGCTGGAACCGTACAGCCCTTGCCAAGGCCTCGTTCGAGGCCAAGGCGGTCTTCAGGATGTTCATGCCTGCGTTGATCTGGCGATCCATTTCCCAGTCGCACGCGAGGCACACGAACTCCTTGCCCACCCTATCTCGGCGCCGAGCGCCACACACTGGGCAGGTCTTACTCGTCCACGCGGGGTTGACCTTGATGACCGGCACACCGGCGAGGGCGGCCTTGTACTCGATCTGGCGGTGGATTTCAGAGCGAGGCCACGAGGACAAGCGGCGGTTCATGCGTCGGGAACGTCCGCCCGCGCCGTGGAGTGTGAGGTCCTCGAGGACGATCGCCGCCTTACGGGCCTCGGCGAACTGCACGAGTCTCTTCGAGACGAAATGCAGCCTCTGACGGACGCGATTCCTCTCCCGGCGTCCTTCTCGGCTCAACAGGCGTCGCATGACCCGACGGTCCCCCGCCTTCTTCGCCGCGAGCCTCCTCCTTCGCCGGAAGTGGGTTTGCTGGATTTGCCGGACGCCACCGAACGGCACGCGCGTTGGGACCATTCCTTTAACGCAAGCCACGACTCCGTCCAACGAATCTTCGTTCGTGTCGAGGGCGATTGCCGCCTCCGGCTCGCAGGCTTTCGGAGCATCCTTTCGGACGACGAGGATAATCTTGCCCGGGACCACCGTAAGGGAGCCGAGACCCCATGCCGGATCGTTCAGGAACGAAAGATGCCATTCGGAAAGAGGCAGGCGGAGCTGGACGCCTTCCGTCCCCCGGATCGGGATGCGCAGCCATCCCGTTCTCCGGTCGAGGCGAAATGATTGGTTCTCTGCCTTGAGCATGAGCTTGTGGATGTAGGGGGCCGAGGATCGCTTCCCCCGTTTCAACCGCCGGCGATGGGCTTTCAGCACAGCCAGGGCAACATCGAACGCCGACGGGATGTATTGCTTGTAGACCACATGGCCATGACTCAGTGATTGGTACGCGGCTTGGACCAGACGGGCGCGGGATCGAATGTCCGCCTTGAGGGCGATTCGGATTGATTCATTCACGAGGAGACGAAACTCAGAGAGCAACCAATCCAACGGCGGACTCCGCCAGAGGACCCTAAAGACGAGGGCTCGATAGACCTTCACTGTCGGGTACTACACAAGATAACCCCTGTTCAAGTCTCAGGAGGGAGGTGCCCGAAAGTGAAACCGAAAGCGGTCCCCGTCGTAAACGCCGAAACGTACGGGCCGGTCGTACGGCCATGAGGCGGAGTCTCGAACTAAACCAGCATACCCTTCCCAAGACACTCACCGGATGCCAACTGCAACCAAACCTTATAAAGAGGTATTTAAATCCCCGGAGGGCCAACCCCGCGGATCCGTCCGGACCGCTCGGTTGCTTGGAGGTATGACCTTGGCGAAAATCAAGATCGAGAACGTGGTCGCGTCGACCTCCCTCGGGGAGCAACTCGACCTTCAGGCAATCGCCCTCGCCCTCGGCGGCGCCGAGTACGAGCCGGAGCAGTTCCCCGGACTCATCTACCGCCTGAAGGAGCCCAAGACGGCGACTCTCCTGTTCCGAAGCGGCAAGGTCGTCTGCACGGGCGCGAAGAGCCTCGAGCACGTCAAGACCGCGATCGACATGGTCGCGAAGCAGATCGAGGCCGCCGGCATCCCGATCAAGAAGAACCCGGAGATCGAGGTCCAGAACATCGTCGCCTCATCGGACCTCGGGACGGAGATCAACCTGAACGCGATCGCGATCTCCCTCGGCCTCGAGAAGGTGGAGTACGAGCCGGAGCAGTTCCCCGGCCTCGTGTACCGCATCGACGATCCGAAGGTCGTCGTCCTCCTGTTCGGCAGCGGCAAGCTCGTCTGCACGGGCGCGCGAAAACCGCAGGACGTCGAGCAGGCCGTCGAGAAGATCACGCAGGAGCTCAAGGCTGCCGGACTGCTCCGGTGAGCTCTTGTCGTCCGCCGGCGGAGGTCCGATGAAGGAAATCCGGACGGAGATCGACATCGAGGCCTCCTCGGGCCGCGTCTGGAATTCGCTCACGGACTTCCCAGCGTTCCCGCAATGGAATCCGTTCATCCGCCGAATCTCCGGCGAACCGAAGGTCGGAACGAAGCTCGAGGTGCTCATGCAGTCCTCGGGGACCCGGGGGATGTCGTTCCGGCCGACTGTGATGAAGGTGGAGCAGGACCGTGAACTCCGATGGCTCGGGCATCTCGGCGTGCCCGGGCTCTTTGACGGAGAGCACATCTTCGAGATCGAGGAACTCGGGGCGAAGCGCGTGCACTTCGTCCAACGCGAGCGGTTCCGGGGCATCCTGGTACCGCTCCTCGCGCGGAGCCTCGACCGCGACGCGAAGCGCGGCTTCGAGGAGATGAACCAGGCGCTCCGCACGCGGGCCGAGTCGATCCAGCCACCCTGATGCGGTCAGAATCACGCGGGCGAGAAGGCTTATCCCGGCGGCGGGCTACGTCTCGCCGCGCGGTGTGGACGACGGCGCGGACACCGATTTTCGATAACCACATCCATCTTCGGGCCGAGTTCCAAGGCGTCACGGCCGCGAAGGCGTTCGAGCAGGCCGGCGGCACTGCGATGCTGCTGACCCATACGCCGTACGACGACGTCCCGATCCGGCGCGGCGATGATTTCGGGATGGCGTACGACAAGACACTCGCGATGGCGGATGCGGTGCGCTCGACGACATCGCTTCAGGTGTTCGTCGCCCTCGGTCCATACCCGGTCGAGTTCCTCGCCCTCCGAGAGGCGATCGGACCGCAACCGGCCATGGAGGCGATGCGAGAGGGGATCGACGAAGCCGCGCGCCATATCGCCGAGGGCCGCGCGATCGCGTTCGGGGAGATCGGACGACCGCACTTCCCGGTCACCGCCGACGCCATTTCGGCGTGCAACGACGTCCTCGAATATGCGATGCAATCCGCGAAGGAGCTCGGATGCGCCGTCGTCCTGCACACGGAGGATCCGACGCCGCAGACCTTCGCGGAATTCGCCGAGATCGCGTCGAGGGCCGGCCTCGCGGCCGACCGGATCGTGAAACATCACTCGACGCCGCTCACGCGACCGGAAGACACGCACGGCGTCGTGCCCTCGATCCTCGCGAAGGAGGATCTCGTCAAGACGGCCCTTCGAGGCGGTCCGCGATTCCTGCTCGAGACGGACTACATCGACGACCCCCGACGGCCGGGTGCGGTGCTCGGCCCGGCCACCGTCCCGCGGAAGACGCGGGCCTGGCTCGAGAGCGGCGTCCTCAAGGAAGACGAGGCGTGGCGGATCCACAAGGACCTCCCGGAGCGGACGTACCGCATCGAATTTCG
>DASPXQ010000160.1:0-4965 GCA_035637195.1 Thermoplasmata archaeon
CGCCGGGATCGCCAAGGCGAACACCGGGAAGGTCGTCGCCGTCTCGACGAGGGCGATCAAGAAAGGCGAACTCGTCAGGGAGGTCATCGTCCAGACCTCGCCGACATCCTGGATCCAGGTCCCGAGGTTCGAGACGAGCGCCGCGACCCAGAGGGCCCGGAACGCGGGCGTCGCGAGGGCGGCCCAAGCGGACTCGGTCGCGAGCGGCTCCGCCATTCTACGCTTCCTTTCCGCGCTTCGAGATGACGCTCGCGACGGCCGTCCCAACCTCGCTGCACCTCGAGGTGCCACCGAGGTCGTAGGTGAGCGTCTTGCCGGCTTTGAGGACGGTGACGACAGCCCTCTCGAGGGCGGCGGCCGCCTCTCGCATCGCCTTGTCCCCCTTCCGTCGTCCGAGCCAATCGAGCATCATATGGACCGCGAGGATCATTGCGATCGGATTCACCTCGTCCTTCCCCGCGTGCTTCGGCGCGCTCCCGTGGATCGGCTCGAACATCGCGTGCGCGTCGCCGATGTTCCCGCCTGCCGCCATGCCCATTCCGCCCTGGAGCACCGCCGCGAGGTCCGTCGCGATGTCCCCGAACACGTTGGACGTCACCGCGACGTCGTACGCCTCCGGGGAGCGGATGAGCCACTGCTGAAACGCATCGATGTAGGCGTAGTCCTTCTGAATCGTCGGGTAGCCGGCCGCGACCTCGTCGTAGATTTGGCGGAAGAGCTTGCAGCCTGCCGTCACGTTCGATTTGTCGACGCACGTGACACGCCGTTCACGGTTCACCGGAGCGCCGTCGCGCCGCTTCGACAGCTCGAATGCGAAACGGATGACTCGCTCCGCGCCTTTCCGCGTGATGATCCGGCTGTCCACCGCGAGCTCCCGCGTCCCGCCACGCTCGAGGAACCCCCGGGTCGGGGTGTAGAGCCCCTCCGTGTTCTCGCGCACGATCACGAAATCCACCTTGCCCGGTTCCCAGACCTGCTTGAAGCCGTCGTGGATCTTGTGCCGGACATTCGGGTAGAGCTTCGTCGGGCGGACGTTGGCGTAGAGGTCGAGGCCGAACCGCAATCCGAAGACGACGCCGATGCCGGCGATCTCGCCATTCGGAAGGAGGGCTTGCGGGAGCCCGACGGCGCCGAGGAGGATCGCGTCCGCGGCTTTGCACGACTCGAACGCGCCGTCGGGCCACTCTTCGCCGGTGTCGAGGTAGTGCTGGCCGCCACACGGATACGGCACAAGGTCGAACGAGAGACCGTAGGCCACCTCGACGGCCTTCAAGGCCTTCACGCCCTCCCGCATGACCTCGGGTCCTACGCCGTCTCCCGGCAGGAGGATGACCTTGTATGCCATCGAGCCGCCGGAAGGAGAGCGCCGAGCATAAGGATTCGGAGGCCTGGCGGATGCCGGCGCCGATTGTGCCAAGTTAACCTTGTTTAAGGTTAAATCGCAGACGCGTTTGGCCGTGCCGCGATGGGCTTTTCCGTCGCGGTGGAGTGCAGTTACCCGATGGCCGAGCCTAAGACATCGTCGCTCCCTCCCGGTCTCCCGGTCCCGGTGGACGACGGGGCGTGCAATCACCTCCGCGGAATGCGGATCCCATCCGTCGCCTTGCGATCGACAGCGGGCCGTTCCGTCGATCTCGCGGCGGCGCACGGCACGACCGTCGTTTACGTCTATCCGCACACGGGGCGGCCGGACGAGCCCACGCCGAAGGAATGGGATCTCATCCCCGGAGCCCGCGGGTGCACGCCCGAGTCGTGTGCGTTCCGAGACCACCATGCGGAACTTCGCGCGCTCGGGGCCCAGGTGTACGGCGTGAGCGCGGACACCCAGGAATGGCAGCGCGAAGCGGTCGGGCGACTCCACCTCCCGTTCGAATTGCTCAGCGATGCCGACCGATCGTGGTCGAAGTCCCTCCGCCTCCCGACGTTCGAGTTCGAGGGCCACGTTTTCCTGAAGCGGCTTACGCTCATCCTCGCGAACGATCGCGTGAAGAACGTGTTCTATCCTGTATTCCCGCCGGATCTGCATCCGGAAGAAGTCATCCGCAATCTCCAAACGGAACGCCCAACGGGATGACGACGGCGCTCACGACGACTTCGCCGCGAGCTCCTTCCGCAGCTTTGGGACGAGCCCGCCCGCCTCGAGGATCTCGAGGACATTCGGAGGCAGAGGCGTGAACCGCATGACACTGGCATCCTGCAGGTGGACTTCGCCGCGGGCCATGTCGAGCTCGAGCGTATCCCCCGTGTTCACTTTCTCACGAAGGCCTGGACACTCGATCACCGGAAATCCGAGGTTAATCGCGTTGCGGAAGAAGATCCGGGCGAACGAGTTCGCGAGGATCGCCGAGATCCCGAGAGTTCTGAGGGCGATCGGCGCCTGCTCCCGGCTCGAGCCGCATCCGAAATTCGCTCCCGCCACGATGATGTCGCCCGTCTGGACCTTCTTGGCCCAGGTCGGATCGACGGCCTCGAACGCGTGGTCCGCGAACACCTTCGGGTCGGTGGTTCCGAGGTACTTGCCCGCGATGATGTGATCCGTTGAGATGTCGTCTCCGAACGTCCACACGCGGCCTTCGAAACGAGTCTGCATCAAGCTTAGAAGTCGGATTGCGACGATAAGGTTTCCGCGAAGTAACGTACTTGTAGGCGAAGGAGCGATTGTCCTTCGCGATGGTGCCCAGCGGCATGGGAATCGTGCGGTCAAAGGTCACGCTTCTGTCGGCTGATCGGAGCCAAACGGAAAGTCTCGAACTCGTCGTGGATACAGGGTCCCTCCTTACGTGGATTCCGGAAGAGGCTTTGGTCCGGGTGGGAGTACAGCCCACGCGGTCTCGAAGGTTCAGGACAATCGACGGCTCCGAGGTCGAGCGCCAGATCGGGGACTGCCGGATCCTGTGCGAGGGGGAGGAGTCCTACGCACCCGTCGTGTTCGGCCGCTCTGGCGATGCGTCCGTCCTGGGCGTGACCGCGCTCGAAGTCTTGGGACTCGAGGTGGATCCCCAGAACCAGACCCTCAAGCGAGTGGACGCGTTTCTCGCGTACGCGACGGCCTAGACCTTCCTCGGGTCCGTGATTTCTCCGTGGATTGCGGACGCCGTCACGGTCCACGGGCTCGCGAGATACACCTGGGCCTGCGGCGAGCCCATGCGGCCGGGGTAGTTGCGGTTCGTCGAGGAGATGCACACCTCATCCCCCGCGAGGGTGCCCATGTGCCCGCCGAAGCACGGTCCGCACGTCGACGAGGTGAACGTCGCGCCCGCGTCCATAAAAATCTCCACCAGGCCCTCGCGAAGGGCTTGCCGGTAGATGATCTGTGACGCCGGCGTAATTTGGAACCGCACCCCGGCGGCCACCTTCTCTCCCCTCAGGAGTTCCGCCGCGATCCGTAGATCCTCGATCCGAGCGTTCGTGCAGGACCCGAGGAACGCGACATCGATTTTCGTGCCTTCGACGTCCTCGACGGGCTTGAGGTTCGCGGGGTTCGACGGGCACGCGACCTGCGGGCCCATCCCGTCGACGTCGAACGCGAACGTCCTCGCGAACGTCGCCCCTTCGTCCGAGTCGATCGGCCGGAACGGCGCGCCCGCATGAGCCAGGTATTCCTTCGTGACGGAATCCGCCTCGATCATCCCGACCTTCGCGCCCATCTCCGTCGTCATGTTGCAGAGGACGAAGCGCTCGTTCATCGGGAACGCCTTCACCGTCGGCCCGGTGAACTCGACCGCCGCGTAGCGCGCGCCGTCGTCCCCCGTCGTGCCGATCACTTTGAGGATGACGTCCTTCGCGCCGGTTCGGTCGGCGAGCTTCCCCTTGATGTCGACGCGGATCGTCTCCGGCACGCGCAGCCACAACCGGCCGGTCGCCATCACGGCGGCCGTGTCCGTCGCGCCGATCCCCGCCGCGAACGCCCCGACCGCGCCGACCATGTTCGTGTGGCTGTCGCTGCCAATCACGAGATCCCACGGATGGGCGTACCCGCGTTCCGCGATGAGCTGGTGGACGATGCCGTGGTCCCCCACGTCGTGGAACCGCCGGATCCCCTGCTTGTGGCAGAAGTCGCGGATCGTCTGGTGCATCTTCGCGATCTCGGGCGTCGGCGGAGGGACCCAGTGGTCCAGCGTGACGACGATCTTCTCCGGGTCCCAGACCTTCATCGTGCCGATCTCGTTGAAGGGCAGCAGGGCCATCGCGAGCATCTCGTGCATGTAGAGCAAGTCGACAGCCCCGTCGATGATCTGTCCCGGGCGGACGAAGTCGACGTGGCTTGCCCGCGCGAGAATCTTCTCCGCCATCGTGAGCGCGGTCATGCTCTGTCCTACATCATCCCCGGGCGGCACATAAAGCTGGCCCGTCCGGAGACGCCTGCTAGCGGTTCGAAGGCAGGGCCGTGACCTGTTGATTGTAGTCGCGCATGCCGTCGACGCGCAGCGCGTCCGGCGCGAACCGACCGCCGAAGTGGAGCCCGCCCGGGAGCGGGGCGTACAGCTCGATGGAAATCTGCGAGATCGGGAGTCCGCCGCCTTCGGCCAGCGATCGCCGAAGGGTGAGAGAGGCGATCGCCATGATCGGCCCGACATCGTCGCGCAGGTGCGCGAGGGGGCCGACGGGCTCGTACCCTGGGAACGCGCCCTTCATCGTCGCCCGGTGGACCCGGCTGTGATACCATCGAAGGACGGCGGCCTTGTCCTCGAACCACGCGAAGATGACTTCCTTGCCGCTCGTGGTGCGCGCCGTCTCCACGCCGAGGCAACCCTTGATCGATGTAAGGCCCGCAATGAGATCGGGCAGCTCCATTCGAGAACCCTCCGCTTCGCTATCGGGCTCACAGGGATAAATCCTCCCGCACGTGAGTCGCCCGGGATCGCACGCGCATACGCCGGGACCAAGGCTAAAAAGGCGCGAGCGTTAGGCGGGCCGTGAGTCCTCGGCTCCTGCGAGGCGCTGCGTTCGCGATGCTCTGCGTGA
>DASPXQ010000161.1:0-9714 GCA_035637195.1 Thermoplasmata archaeon
GGAAGCGACCCAGGGGCGCGGTCGGCTTTGAACCTTTCCGGCTGGACCCCTTCGAGGCACTCCGCCACCAGCCGATCCAAGGGGAGTTTCGCCTCCTCTTCCAGGATTTGGTCGAGGCGGGCGTGCGTCGCGGGACGCGGCGGCCCCAAGAGGTCACAGATTTCCGGGCCCTTCGAGACCTCGTACGTGCCGATCGCCTTCGCCCGGTCCACAATCTCCTGCTTGTCGAACCCGATTAGGGGCCGGATGATCGGCCGCCTCGCGACCGCGTCGATCGCCCGGAGGCTCGCGAGGGTCTGGCTCGACACCTGACCGAGGTTCTCTCCCGTCACCAGGACCTCCGCCCCCTCTCGATCTGCGATGGCGTCGGCGAGACGGACCATGATCCTCTTCGTCAGGATGAAGTAGAAGCGCAGGTTCGCCCCGTGGGCGACTTCGGCGAACGCCTCTCCGACCCGCACGACGTACAATGTGGGAACGCCAATGATCCCACAAAGGGCCCGCGTTTTCACCTCGGCCGCGTCGTCCGTGATCGGCTCGAGGGAAAAGTGCGCGGCCACGAGGCCGAGCCCCTGCCGGGCCATGAGATGGCCGGCGACGGGGCTGTCGAACCCACCGCTCAGGAGGAGCACGCCCGCACGGACCACGTCAAATCCCCACGTACTTCGCATACACGCTGCGGGCCTCCGACTCGTCCTTCACGCCGCGAATCAAGGCGCGCCCGTCCGGAAAGACCGTGAGGCGACGCCCTTCCACGTCGGCCACGAGGACGCCGCCCGCACGACGCGCCGTGCCGAGTCCGCGGAGTCGGCTCGCGAGTCCGTCGAGGTCGATCGTGCCGCGATGGAGCGGGTCGAGGGAGATCGTGTCGCTCCCGCAGAGGGACGCGAGGACCTGCGTGCGCCTCGCCCCGACATAATCGCGCTGTCCGCCCACGCAGGCGGGACAGTCCGCGCGCCGTGCGATGCGGACCCGCTCAATCCCGGGGCGCCAACCGTCGATGACGAGCAAATCTCCGGATGGCGCGTTCCCGACGAGGAGGCGCAGAGCCTCGCCCGCTTGGATCGCGCCGATCTGGGCGGACACCGCATTGAAGATGCCCGCGGTCTCGCAGGTCGGCAGACTGCCGGGAGGCAGGGGTTTCGGGTTGAAACACCGGAAACACGCCGTGTCGGGCGAGCGGATGGCGAGGACCATCCCGTACGTCGCGATTGCTCCCGCGTAGACGAACGGCAGGTGTGCGTCGATCGCCGATTCGTTGAGGAGGAAGCGGGTCTCGAGGTTATCCGTGCCGTCCACGATGATGTCGACTCCTCGCAAGAGGTCGTGGACCGTCCCCGCATGTACGTCCTTCGCGAGCGGTTCCACTTCGATGTCCGAGTTCACGTTGCGGAGCCGATCCGCTGCCGCCTCCGCTTTTGGCCGTTCGAGGTCCTCTTCCGAGTACAGGGACTGCCGTTGCAAGTTCACGAGTTCGACAACGTCCCGGTCGACGAGCCGGAGCCGACCGACACCGGCCCGTGCCAGGACATCCGCGGAGATGCTCCCAAGCGCCCCGAGGCCGACGACGACGACCGTGGACTCGGAGATCGCTCGCTGGCCGTCGGGGCCGATTTCCGGGAGGACGGTCTGTCGCCGATAGCGGTCCGGTCGCTTCACGGTTTGGCAAAGGGGCGCGCGCTTTATGGTCTTTTGCGGCCGCGCTCAGATTCCGTCGTGCGGGACGCGGAACGCCGCCGTGCATTCACAGACGCAGCCGTTGCTGGGCGCTCCGGCGGTCAGTTGTAGAGGTTGAATTCGTCCTTCTCGGGGACCGTATCCCAGTCCTCGTCCGTCTCCTCGAAGACCGCGTTGAAGAGAGCGCTGACCACTTCGCGCAGCTGCTGAATTTCGCCGCGAAGGCGCTGCAATTCCCGCATCACATCGTCGTTGGACGGAGCCATTCACAACCTCTATGCGCTGCTATCACAGGGTAGGTTCATATCCCTTTGCCTTCGATTCTTGGTGCTAATTCTCGGAACGGAATTCCCACGAAATTTTCCGCGCGGACTACCGACGTCGATCGCGATCGCGGTCCCGTCCACCGCGTTCCCGGCCCCGTCCGTCGCGTCCTCGGCCACCCCGGTCCCGATACCGATCCCGGCCTCCGCCTTGACCGCCCCGATCCCGGCCGCCACGCTCTCGACCCTCTCGGCGTTCGCCACCGCGCACGCGCTCTGCGACCCGGCCGCCTCCGAGCTCGGTCGCGGGGACGGACAGTTTGAGGTCCGCGTAGTCCGCTGCCAGCTTGCGCCGTTCCGATCGCTCGTCGCGAGGGCAGTAGAGATCGCGCCCACGCATTTCCAGGGGCCCGCGGCACACGGAACAGAGGGCTTTGACGACGCCGAGCGAGGGTTCTGCCGTCGTGAGCTGGACCGAGGGTTTCACCTGGATGACCTTCGCCCGGATGATGTCGCCAAGCCGATACATGTCGTGGATGTCCTCCGTGTACTCCTCGGACACGTTCGATATGTGAATCGTCCCCTCGGACTCGCCGCTAATCTGACGCGCCCGCCCGTGAATCGCTTGGATCGTCGCGGTCGCCATCATCCCCCGGATGTCGTCGACGGCCCCGTACACGATGTCCCCGACGCGGAGCTCCGCCGGCGGGTTGAAGGCTCGGACGCGGGCGACTCGATTCGCCGGATCAAGTTCGAGGACGCCCGGTGTCGCCGCGAATACGAGCCCCTTCGCTTCGTACGTCCCCTCGCCCGGTTCAAACTCCTCGGCGACCGCGATCTCGTCCCCCGGGAGGACCATCTTGCGTTCCATCGGAATCCGCTCGACCCTTGGGTTCGCACGAAAGACGAGCCGGCGTATTTATCCCTTCGCTACCTCGACCCGGAACAGCACGACGTCGATGCGCCGTTCCTCGTCGCGGTGGAACTCGAAGGTGCGCGGGATCGGGAACGAGTACGGGAAGCGATCCGTGATCGTCGCGCCCGCGGTTTCGAAGTACCGTCGGACGAACGCTTCGGCGGCTCCGTTCAGGAAGGTGTACACGACCCGGCCACACCGCAAGGCCGCATCGAGGAACGGACGGTCCGCGTGCCGGGTCTGTGCCCCGAACGGCGGGTTCATCAAGACGGTGTCGAAGGCCTCGCGGACGTCGACGACCTCGGCGAGCCGCCATTCGGCCTCGACGCGGACCGTCGCGGCGTTCTGCTCCGCCACCCGGATCGCTGCCGGGTCCGAGTCCACACCGACGACGCGTGCGGCGCCGAGCAACTTCGCCCCGATCCCCAGCCCGCCATTCCCGCATCCGAGGTCGAGGACCGCGCACCCCTCGATATCCCCGCGGCCGTAGGCACCGTAGACGATCTCGGCGGCGATGGTCGCGGGCGTCGCATACGGCTCTCTCTCCGGTTTCGGCTGCGGGACCGGAGCGAGCGATTGGAGGATGCGCTCGAGTTGGACTTTCTTCATCGGCTCCCTTCCGCGGAGGCACTCACTCCTCGAACGAGCCCGACCGCGCCTGGCCCGCCTGCGTGCCCCGAGGCGTGATGACCGCGGTGAAATCGGCCGGCCCGGCCCACAACAGCGTCAGGAGACCCTCGGCTTCGAGCCGCTTCAGTTCCGCTTGGAGCTCATCGAAGCTCACCCCCCGGAGGATCTCGAAGAACTGGTTCTTCTTGAGCCCCAGCGCGCCTCGCTTCGAGAGCAGTTCGAGGATCTTCTCCCGAAGCCCGCGATCCACGGCCCGTGCCTGCTCGGTCCGGAACGCTCGATCGACCATCTCGATCGCGAGCGCGTTGAAGGCGTCCTCGACGAACTCGCCGGTCCTCGCGGACGTGAACGCGTACGGGGCGTCGAACGCCTGAGCGAGGCGCTGCACGTCTTCGTCGGAGAAGGCCCGTCGGTCCGCGAGGTCCTTCTTGTTCACGAGGATGTACATCGGCACGTCTCCCGCAATCTCGAGGGCGGAGGGGATCCATTCGTTGAGTGCGTACAGGCTGTCCTCGCGCGAGATGTCGCACACGGCGATGAGCGCCTGAGAGCCATGGTAGTACGTCTCCCGGACCAGATCCTTGAACCCCCGCTGGCCCATGATGTCGAATATCGACAGGTCCATCTGGACCTCGACGTCCGCACCGTACGGCACGGCGAGTTCGATCTTGCTGACTCGGGTCCCGACCGTGTGCATGTACGTCTCCTGGTACTCGTTGAGGACGAAACGGCGGATGAGGGAGGTCTTCCCGACCCCGCCCTCCCCCAGGAGGGCCAGCTTCGCTTTCATGCGACGGACGCTCGGCATCGGAGGACCAGGCCCCTCCGCAATTCGGGGGGCGAGTATAAGCTGTTTCGTCGTTGGCAATTCTCGGGTCGCGACCGACGTCGGATTCTCTCGACCACGACGGCCTCGTGATTATCACGAATCTTCCCGTCGCCGTTCTACCTCTTAAGAATTGGAATCAGAACGAATGTCGATGGATTTATCCGGCCCCCGAGGCACGAACGTGTCATGCGACTTCGCCCCGATGGGCCGCGGATCCCCGTGCCCAACTGGCTGATCGAGTGGTCGAAGTCTCGGGACCTCTTCTTGTCGCTGGCCCACGACCCATGGGTGTTCCGTCCGAACTAGCGCCGAGGACGTCCGCGAAACCGAAGATGTTAAAGCGGCTCGCACGATGCACGCGCCGGACCGAGGTCCATGGCGCACTCGGGGCCGGCGGGCCATGCAGAGGACGAGCAGCACGGCAGTCGGTGGCCCGTGATCGTCGCGGTCGGCATGGCCGTCGGATACGTTGGGATTGTGACCCCGAGCATCCCGATCCTCCTCGTCGGTTTCGTGGTGTTCGTCGCCGGCACGGGCGGCTGGGTTCACGACGACATGCGGCGCCCCTCGAGCCCGTTCTACGGCGTCGGGACGGCCATTGAGTCGACGTTCCCGCGGGTCAGCGCGCGGAAACTCGGCACCTGGCTGCTCCTGGTGACGGAAATCATGTTCTTCTCCGCGATCATCGGCGCATCCTGGACCTTGCGCCTGCGGACGACCACGCCGGGCGCGGACTTCCAGGGTCCGTGGGGGGCCCCGAACCAAATCTTGAACGTCCCGCTCACGGGCCTCAACACGTTCATCCTAATCTGCAGCAGCGTGACGATGGTCGAGGCGTTCGCGGCGGCAGAGAAGGGCGATCAGAAACGCCTCCGCCTCTTCCTCCTCGCGACGCTGATCCTGGGAATCGCGTTCGTCAGCATCCAGGCGTACGAATACCAGAAGCTGTACTTCCAAGAGGGCCTCACGTTCAAGAGCGCTCCGTATGGGGTCAACCCGCTGTACGGCGCGACGTTCTACGCGCAGACCGGGGTCCACGGGACCCACGTCACGGCGGGGGTGCTCGCTCTGGCCTACGTGACCCGGAAGGCCTTCCGAGGAGGATTCACGAAGGAGAACCACGAGGCCGTGGAACTCGTCGGGCTGTACTGGCACTTCGTCGACGTGGTGTGGATCTTCCTCTTCCCGATCGTCTACCTACTGCCCGCGTGAGGTGGCACGTTGGACGAACCCGCGACCACGGAACCACCGGGGTCCGAGACTCACGCCAAGAGACCCTACCTCATCGTCTTCGTCGCCCTTGCCGTCGTCACGATCATCGAGTTGTTCATCTACAGCGTCCCGCTCGCGCACATCGAGATCATTTCCATCTTGATGGCGACCGCGACGATCAAGGGCGGCTTGGTCGTCGGATACTACATGCACTTGCGCTACGAACCGAGGTGGCTTGCGTTCATTCCGCTCGCGGGCCTCGCGCTCGTGGCGGTCCTCGTCGCCGCACTCACATCGACGTCCGCCCATCCCTGAGCCGGAACGCTTCGACCCTCGACGCAGCGGCGTCGGAAGAGGATGGGCTCGACCGGATTCGAACCGGTGACCTTCGCTGTGTGAGAGCGATGTCATAACCGCTAGACCACGAGCCCGCGAGGCCGCGCTAAACATCCCGCGGTATAAATCTCCATCGAACTCGGATGGTGCTGGGGCGCGTCTCAAGAGTCTTTATTACCGCTGACCCGGATGGCGCCGGCCGGAGGCGACCTCGATGGCAAAGGAGGAAAAGAAGTCCGAAATGACGACGATCGCGAAGAAGCAGTTGGAAGGCCGCGGCTACGTGGTCTCGCTCTCCACGAACCGAGACGGCGAGAATCTGATCGGAAAGCTGAGGGTCAGCGAGGCGTCCACGCATCGGACCGTCGCGAACCTCGTCAGTGTCTGGAAGATCGACAACCTCGAACTTGTGTTCGGTGTCGATGCGGGCGAAGGGATCGCCAGGGATTTCATGAACCAGGCGATGAACCTCTTCGACCTCTTTCGGTACGTGATCCCGGGAGCCGAGACGAAGGAAGGATGAGAACGGACACGTCATCGTTAAATAGTGTCGAACTTCTGGTGTGCCGCCCCGATGGACCCCTCCAGCGTGCTCCTCGCTCTCGAGGAACAGAGGAAGTGGCGCGACCGCCTCAAGCGCATCCAGGATCGGATCGGCCAGCTCGATCGCAAGAGAGCGACCTTGTCGAAAGAGCTCGACAGCGTGCATAAGAAGATGGCGGATTGCAAGAGTGTCCTGGGCACCGTCAAGGAGTCAACATTCACGCGCACGACCGCACCGCCGATCATTCCAGGTCGATGAAATGTCGGCGATCCAGGCGGCGCAGAAGGAGTTCGATCGGTGGCAGCAGAAGGAGCGCCGTATCCTGGACGCCCTCGCCGGCGTCGACGGAGAGCGACACCGCCTCGGCGAGGAGCGGGCAAAGGTGGAGCAGCAGGTCCTCTACTACGACTCGCTCACCCGCGAGATGAAGCGGGAACTCGGACGTCCCGGCCTGTCGAGCCTCCTCTCCTCGTTCCGTCGGCCCTAGGGGGACTGGCGTGCGCGTCACCGTCGGCGGTGATCCCCGAGAGCTCCGCACCGTGTGGCTCGACGATGGACTCGTGAAACTGATCGATCAGCGATACCTCCCGTTCGATCTCCGCGTATTCGAGGCGAAGAACCTTGAGGAGGTCGCCGTCGCCATCGAGGACATGGTCGTTCGCGGCGCACCCGCGATCGGCGCGACCGCGGCGTACGGCATGGCGCAGGCCGGCCTCCAAGGCGTCGACCTGAAGGACGCGGGGGATCGCCTGCGGAAGACGCGGCCGACGGGCAACGACCTGTTCTACGCCATCGAGTACATGCAAAAGGCGCGCGCGTCGGGGGACGACCTCGTCGTGGCGGCCGACCGATACGCCCAGGAAGACATCGACCGCTGCCGCAAGATCGGCGAGCACGGGGCGAAGCTGATTCGGAACGGGATCCGCATCCTGACGCATTGCAACGCGGGCGCCCTCGCGACGGTCGACTACGGCACGGTCATGGCGCCGTTGCGTGTCGCGAAAGAACAGGGCCGCCACTTCTTCGTCTACGTCGACGAGACACGCCCGCGGCTCCAGGGCGCACGCCTCACCGCGTGGGAGCTGCTCCAGGAGGGAATCGACCACGCGATCATCACGGACGGCGCGGCGGCCGCCTTCCTGGGCCGTGGCGAGGTGGATCTCGTACTCGTCGGCGCGGATCGGATTGCGGCGAATGGCGACACCGCGAACAAGATCGGCACGTACGGGAAGGCAGTGGTCGCGAAGGAGAACCAGGTGCCGTTCTACGTCGCGGCACCAACGAGCACGATCGATTTCGACTTGGCATCAGGCGACAAGATCCCGATCGAGGAGAGGTCGCCGCAAGAAGTCCTCCACCTTGACGGCCATCCGATCGCCCCGAAGGAGAGTCCCGCCCGCAACCCCGCGTTCGACGTGACGCCGGCGAAGTACATCACCGGCATCATCACGGAAGAGGGCATCGTGAAGCCGAGCCAACTCCGATCCGGCGCGGCGAAGGCACCGCGGAAGAAAACGCCCGCGAAGAAACGCCGGTAGGGCCATACGCTTTTACCCGGCCACGGCCTTCGCCGGACCCCGTGCTCCTGCTCACGACATGGTTCGGATCGTTTCTTCTGGACGGCGACAAAATCGTCCAAGAGCGACTCTTCCCGTCGGATGCGGCGCGCCTCGCTGACCGCCTCGCACTCGTCGAGGAGTGGAAGGTCCTGGACGAGGAACGGGAACTCATGGGCCTCGCCGACGAGGTGTTCGTCGTCGAACCCCGTCTCGAACGCGCCGGTGGCAATCGCACGACCGAGTCGCCGCCGTTCCTGAAGTCCGAGGATTTCGGCTACGGGAGGGACCTGTTGCACGCAGCGATGGTCGACTTTGCGAAGCGGCGGATGCGCAAGGCGATCCGGCCGGAAGACCATCTCCGGCAAGCGGTCGGGGCGTTGGACGATCTCCAGGAACAGGGCAACCTGATCGTCGAGCGCGTGCGGGAGTGGTACGGGCTGCACTTCCCGGAGCTGGCCCGCATGGTGGATGCCGGCGAGTACCTTGATCTAATCGCTGAGCACGGCCGGCGGGAAACCATGCCGATCGATCACCGCGAGAGCGTCGGTGCGGAACTGGGTATGCGAGAGGAGGAGAACCTCAAAGAACTCGCGGCTCTCGCCCGGACCGTGGCCGCGGACCGGAAGGCGCTCGAGGCGTATGTGGACGGATCAATCCGCGACCTCGCGCCGAACGTCTCCGAGGTCGCGGGTCCCATGATTGCCGCCCGACTCGTCGCGCAGGCGGGAAGCGTCGAAGACCTCGCACGCCTTCCGTCGGGCACAATCCAGCTCCTCGGCGCCGAGCGGGCGCTGTTCCGGCACCTGAAGACCGGTGCTCGGCCGCCGAAGCACGGCGTGCTCTTTCAGCATGCGTGGATTCATCGGGCGCCGCCATGGCAACGCGGCGCCATCGCGCGCGTCTTCGCCGCAAAGATCGCGATTGCCGCGCGGGCGGACGCATACACGAAGCGACGAATCGCGCCGGACTTGGTCAAGGATCTCGAGCACGCCGTCGCGGAAGTCCGGCGGCGGAAGGCGACGAAACCGATCCGTCCGAAGCAGCGGGCCCCGCTCGGACAGCGTGAGCGACGGAAGCGATCGCGTCGCTAAGGAAATGTTTTAAGGGAGCGGCCATATCGCAGCGGCGGATTCTCGATGTCGTGGGAACAGGCCGAGATGCGGGAGCTCAAGGTCGGCCGTTACGTCGTCATCGATGAGGAGCCTTGCAAGATCATCAGCGTCCAGATGTCGAAGCCGGGGAAACACGGCGAGGCGAAGGCGAGGCTCGAAGCGGTGGGCCTGTTCGACGGCCAGAAGCGATCAATCGTCCATCCGGTGACGCACAAGGTCCGTGTCCCGATGATCGACAAACGGAAGGCCCAGGTCCTCTCGATGCACGGCAACGTGGCCCAGCTGATGGACCTCGCGACATACGAGACGTTCGAGCTCCCCGTGACCGACGAGTTCCAAGGGCGGATCCAGCCGGGCCAAGAGACCATGTACCTGGAGGCGCTCGGCCGCCGCAAGCTTTCGTCCCAGTGAGCGGAGTCGGGCTCAAATAAGGGCAACGGGTTCCGTGGCCGTGGCCGTCCCTCACTTCGCCGACGCCGTTGCGAAGTACGAGGAAGCGCGCATCGCCCTGTTCGGGGTGCCGTACGATCGCACCTGCTCGTTCCGCGGCGGCTCCCGATACGCGCCGCAGGCGATCCGCCAGGCGTCGTACAATTTCGAGACGTACATGATGGACCACCAGCGGGATCTGCTCGA